>JAFRLP010000208.1 GCA_017431185.1 Victivallales bacterium
ATATGGCAATCCAGTCGGACAATACGGACACTGGCGCTGTCGGAGGCATTGCCATCACCGACACGCTTTCCATTGCGGAGGATGAGTTGTCCTTTGTCTGTTGCCGTTCCTCTGGTCCGGGCGGGCAGCATGTCAACCGCACGGACAGCGCCGTGCAGTTGCGCTTTTCGGTAGCAGACTCGCCCGCGCTTCCCGAAGACATTCGCCGGCGTCTGCTGACGCGGGCGAAGCGTTTTGTCACCTCCGAAGGGACATTGCTGCTGGAATGCGACACCCATCGCAGTCAGCAGCGGAATCGGGAGGAGTGTGTCCGCCGATTTGTCGAGTTGGTCCGTGCGGCCAGCCGTCCTCCCAAGGTGCGCCGTCCCACCAAGCCGACAGCCGCCAGCCGTGAGCGCCGTTTGCAAAGCAAAAAACGGCACAGCGAAATCAAGAGCGCCCGCGGCGGAAGTTGGGAGTAAGGTGCTGTGCAGTTGCACAGTTCCTGAGGATTGGGTGCGCGGGGCAGAACACAGTTTCCAACACTACATCATTCCATGCAAGATTTCATTGAGAAAAAGATTGCCTTGCGCGAGGCGCACGCTGGTCAGAAGACCTTCAGCGTTCTGGCGGCGGGTGATTTCTGCCCCCGCGAGAAGCTCGGCCAGTATGTCGCGGAGAACGCGGAGAGGATCACGGCGGACATTCAGCCCGTGTTTGCCTCGGCGGACTATCGTGTGCTGCAATGGGAGACCACGCTGACCACTGGCGGGGAACCCATTGTGAAAAGCGGGCCTAATCTGCGCTGCGTGCCAGAGGCCGTCGCCTTCGGCAAAGCCCTGAACATCGACTTGGCTCTTTGCGCCAACAATCATTTCGGGGATTATGGGGATGCCGTGGTCATCGAGACGCTTCAGCATCTGCATGACGCAGGAATGGCGACCGTCGGGGCTGGCGCCTCTCTGGAGGAGGCCATCCGTCCCTACCAGACCAGCGTCAAGGGGGTGCCAGTCACTTTCCTCAATTACTGCGAGCACGAGTTTGGTCTTGCCTTGGCTGAACACCCTGGCACGGCTCCGCTTGACCCCATCGGCAACGGACGAGCCGTCGCGGCGGCCACCACCCCTTTGCGCTTTGTCATGCTGCACGGCGGGCACGAGCACTACGCCTTCCCCACGCATCGCATGGTTCAGCTCTTCACGCACTTGGCGGAGTGCGGAGCAAGCGCGGTCTGGAACTGCCACACGCACTGCCCAGGCGGCTGGTTCATCCATCGCGGTTCCCCCATCACCTGCAGTCCAGGCAATTTCTGGTTTCCCGCCGGTGACGGCGTCCTCCCAGTGTGGTCTGTCGGGCATTTGGTCAAATACTACTGCGATGAACAGGGGGTGTTCGCCTTCTCCTTCATCCCCTACACGTTCAATCAGCAAGGCATCTATCCCATGGACGAGGCCCGTGCGCAACGCTATTTCGCCTACCTCGACCGCATCAATCAAGTCATTGCGGACGATGCGATCCTGCAACGCTATTTCGAGGCCTGGTGTACTCAGGCGGGAATCGGCTACCTCGGCCCCATTCAAAGATTCCAGCCAGACCCTGATTGGCCGCCATCGGTCAAGCAGCCGGAGAGGTTTGCGCGCTGGACGAGTGTGCGCAACCTATTCACCTGCGAGGCGCATCACGACCTGCTCAAGAACACGCTTTGGCTCTTCGAGCAGAACCGGCTGGAGGAGGCCAGGGAACTTCTGCCCGAGGTCCTTTCCTTCCAGCAAGTCGGTGACCTGCTGGAAAAGGCTTGATGCGGTTCGGTCATTCTCAATGGCAGAGGATTTTCTGCCTCCAATTGCGCAACTGTATGCCTCCGTGACTGACATTGACCGTGCAAGCGCAATCTGCCAAACCCGCCACTCGTGCTTGGTTTCATGGTTTGGCAGGGCGCGCTCCGCGCGGCCAACACGGCTTCTGGTCAGTGTCAGGCACAGAGTCATTGTGCGCAACTGTTGTTTGTTAAGGAAATGCAAAATGGTCTAATGTTGCAAATGCCAGAAGTGGCATTATATTATATTTGCAAAAATGACTATAAGTGCGTTGGAAAAACAAACACCAATCGTAACCATGGCTGGACAGGCAGAGGGCGTTGAGCAGGAGCGCGGATGGCGAAGAAAATTGCGTCATTTCCGTTTGGCGGAAGAACTCAGTTTCGCCGAATTGGGGCAATTCCTAGGTGTCCATGGCACTACCTTGCGGGCCTGGGAATACGGCATTCGCCATTGCAGCCCCGAAAGGATGGGGGGGCGCCTGCATCAGCTTCTGGATGGGGATTACGAGGGTTGCGTTCGTCCTTTTCTGGGGCTGCTTGAGGGACAGGAGGGAACTCGAAGTTGGACGGACGAGGTGTTTCTGGCTTTCGCCATGCTGTCCAGGCTTTTGGCTCGCTGCCGCTATAATGCTCCTCTGGAGCAACGGGTGCTTGACTCCCTGGACGACCTGGAGAAAAAGTTGCTGAAGGATTTTTCTGGTGGAGCGAACGCTCTCCGATAGACCATGCAGACCTTGACGCCTCAAAAGCAATTCACCCTGTTCTCTGACCGGGAACTGGTGCGCCTGATCATTCCCATCATCGTCGAGCAGCTGCTGTTTATTACGGTGGGCATGGCCGACACGATGATGATATCCTCCCAGGGGGACGCCAGCGTCTCTGGCGTGTCTCTGGTGGATATGGTCAATATCTTCATCGGCAACATCTATTTTTCGCTGGCGACAGGGGGAACGGTGGTTGCCTCGCAGTTTCTTGGCGCACGAAAGGCTGCGGATGCGCGTGAAAGCGCCAAGCAGCTGCTGATGGTCGCCGCAACCATTGCCCTGGTGCTCTGCCTGATCTGCGAACTGACCAACCGCCATTTGCTGAGGTTGATTTTCGGCGTGTTGCCTGAGCAGGTGATGAGTGAGGCCGCCGCCTATTTCCGGATCACTTCGCTGACTTATCCCGTGATTGCGGTCTATGCCTCCTGCACCTCGCTGCTGAGGGCGCAGAAATGCTCGCAGTGGGCGATGTACAGCTCCCTCGTCACCAATGTTCTGAACGTCGTTGGCAACTACCTGTTCATTTCTGTCCTCCATAAAGGGGTGACGGGGGCTGCGGCCGCCACGCTGATCGCACGGGTCATCAGCATGCTTCTGGTGCTTTGCATCCTGACGGACCGCAGCCGGACAATCTATCTGAATCTCCGCGAGGGCTTCCATCCCGACTGGAGCATCATACGCCGCATCCTGTTCATTGGAGTGCCGAACGGGATTGAGGGGGGCTTGTTCCAGCTGGGGCGCCTGCTGGTGGTCGGCCTCATCGCCAGTTACGGGACTGTGCAGATTGCCGCCAATGCCGTGGCCAACAGCCTGTCCGGCTTCTCCATTCTGTGCGGCAGCGGGTTCTGCGTGGCAATCATCACGGTCATCGGGCAGGCCGTTGGCGCGGGAGACGAAGAGCAGTGCCGGTATTATATCCGAAAGATGATGCGCTGGGCTTATCTGACGATGGCTGTGAATTGTCTGGTTCTGCTGGCATTGATGCCGCTCATTCTGCGTTGTTATGGGGAAGTCTCGCAGGAGGCGCTGACGTTAGGTTCGCATTTGGCCACTCTGCACCTTGCTTTCGGCATCGTCTTCTGGCCATTGTCGTTTGCCTTCCCCAATGTCCTGCGGGCCGCCAACGACGTCAAATTCACCATGACGGTCGCCATTGTCTCCATGTTTCTGATGCGTGTGGGGATGGGCTACCTGCTGGCCGCCTGGTGGCATCATGGAGCATACGCGGCCTGGGTGGCCATGCTCTTCGACTGGGTGGGGCGCTGTTCCTGCTTCGCCTGGCGCTATTTTTCAGGAACCTGGAAAAAACACGCGCATTTCCGTGAAACCAAGGCAGCCTCCATGCCGTAGGGCACGGGATGGCCATCGTATGGCAATCGACGCTTTTTGACAAAAAAAGCAGGCATCCCTGTTGCCAATGCGGAATGTTGGGGTAAAGTATTATTTTGGATATGTGTTTTGCCATATTCCGTCCATTTTGTTTTCACCACTTGCCTTGCTTAACAGGGAGAGCCTTGAAATATGAGCCAGTTGAAATGGCCGAGCATCTTGCTGCTGACATGCTGCGCGTTTCTGGTTGCCGCGGAGAACTCGCTTCAGGCATTGAAGAGGATGGCCTCTCAGGAGGAGAGCGAGTTGTCTGTCAGCGCCGACAGTTTTGAGTCCCTGGCAGACAATCCCAATGTCCTTGTCCTCAAGGGAAATGTGCGTCTGGAGTACGGTCCCTTGACCCTGACGGCTGCCGAGACCAGCCTGAACCGCGAGACACTGGACTTTGCCGCAAACGGGAATGTCAAGGTGACCATGGGCAAGGAGGAAGGCTCCTGGAGCGCCCCCGCCATGCGTGGCAATCTGAATGCGCGCATGCTCCAATTCGGCCCATACCGTTTGGACAGCGCGGTCTGGCATGGGGCCGGTCAAGGCGGCGACGCGGTGGAGGGGGGGGAGGCCCGTATCCATGACTCCTGGCTATCCACCTGCGACAGGGCTGAACCGCATTACCGTATCCAGGCCAGGAGAATGGTTGTCCACAATGACCGCACTTTCAGCGCCCGGCATGTGACCCTGCGGTTCGGCAACATCCCCGTCTTCTATTTCCCGTGGATGTGGGGGGATTTGGATGACATGGGGCAATACATCTTCAAACCCGGCTATTCGGGAAAGCGCGGGGTCTATTTGCGGTTGGGAAAACGCTGGAAAAGCAAGGAGATGGAAGACAGCCTCTATGTCGATTTGATGTCCAAACGTGGCACGGGCGTGGGGGCTGAACACAATTACCAGAGCGGGACAACCGAATTCCGCACGCTTCTCTATGGTCTCCATGACACTGACACGCCGACGACCTCCAGTGGCTGGAACCGTCGCTTCAAAAGTCAGGACGACCGGTTCCGCGCCAATCTCTACGCCCATCAGGAGAGCGAGTGGATTCCCGAGGTCAGCCAGCGGCTGAAATTGGACTATCTCAGCGACATTGACATGCTTCAGGACTGGTTCAAGCATGATTACCGTGACGATCCGCAGCCACGCTCCTTCTGGGACATCCGCTATGACGGGGCGCTGGTGTCCGCTGGCCTCACGCTCCGCCCCCGGGTCAATACGTTCTACACCGTTTCGGAGACGCTCCCTGAATTGCGCCTGGACATCGGGCGCACCGAGGTGCCGTTCCTGCCGTTGCAATACCAGGGCAGCACCCGCATCGGCTACTATTCGATGAAATGGCGTAAGTTTGAACGGAGTCGCCGCGATTTGATTCTGCCGGACGAGTATGACCCGGAATTGCATCAGGACGCCAGCGACTACCAGAGTTTCCGCGCCCACACCCAGCATTTCCTGTATTCGCCGCTGCCTTTGGGGAATTGGTCGATGCTGACCCCGCGCGCCGGAACGGCTGTGACCTATTATAGCCGGTCCAGCAAGACCAAGCTCAGCCAGCGGGACTTGGCCAATATGATTGACGTGGACAATCCTGACCGTTCTCGCTCCACCATCCCTGTCCGAAACTATGACAACGATGGCGGAGATGTGGCGCGCCTGGCCTTTGAGGTGGGCGCCGAATGGAAGGCCGATTTCTACAGTGACTGGCTGGATTGGCAAAGCAGCACGCTGGAAATCAATGGACTGACGCATGTCGTGGAACCATACGTGAACTACACGTTTGCCCCTGACCCCTCCCACGACCGCGACCATCTGTACTTCTTTGACGAAATAGACCGGTTGGACCGGCAGCATTTCATTCGGCTGGGACTTGACCAGCGGTTGCTGACCAGGCGGGACCTGGGCCGCCAGACTGTCCTGCGGCTGCAATCCTACATCGATTTTCATTTTGATCGGGATGAGGAGTACGACAAGCATCCCGGCGACCTGGGCAACCGCTTGGATTTCATGCCGAGGGACGACCTCCATCTCTGGGGCGCTCTGCTGTATGACGTGGGGGATGGCGCTGTCCACCGCGGCGAGGCCGGCGCGCGTTTCGGCAAGGCCGATGAGGCCAATTTCCGTTTCCGCTACATCTATCGCTCGAAGCATCTCTCCCGTTCGACATGGAGCATGGGAAGCACACTGGTGGATTTGACGGGCGAATCGGGATATCTGAAGAAGAATTTCGAGGCGGCAAACCTCATCAAAACCGAATTCCTGGTGCCCATCAACGAACTGACGGCGTTGAACGTCTCCACGGAATACGATTTTGAGCAAGGCAAACTCGCGGAGCACATGTACGAATTGCGGCGCCAGCTTCACTGCTGGCGAATGGCTTTGGGGGCCGGATGGGACAACGGCTCCTTCCAGATTACCGTGATGTTCCAGCTGACCGCCTTCCCCAACGTCAAAATCGACATGAACCTGTAGGGTTCAGAGAATCCCTTTCCATTCAAACAACATAAAAAGGAACAGGAAAATGAGCAAGAAATGGCTGATTGGTTTGTGTGTGCTGGCTTGTGGCGCCTGGCTGGCCGCCGACAGCGGCAAAGTCGAGTTTCCAGTTTATGTCCACGCGGGGCGGATCACGGGAATGCAGCGCACCAGCGACCCCCAGGAGTTTGTGGATTTGTCCAAGGCGCTGGCCGAAGACGACTCCGTGCCCGTGCAGTCGCCCACCGATAATCCTGTGTCGCGCACGGCCCCGGAGGGAATGGTCTTTGTGGTGATTGACGTCGAGGTGCAGAAGGGACGCACCCTCAGCCGAGTGGATTATGTGCTGGCCCCTGACAAGGGGGGGACTTCCGCCTGCCTGGGCCTGGCCTTGGGGACGGTCAGGCAGTTTGACGAGCGCCAGCATGTCGTCAAAGGCCCTGCCAAAGTGGAGATGCTTTTCCAGTGTCCCGAAGGAGCCTACACCGCCGATTTGCTTCCCGCGCCAGGCTTTCTGCTAGCCAGGATTTCAGGTTTCGAACTTCAGAAACGCCCTGAACCTGTGGCTCCCGCGCCTGCGCCCGCAGCAGCCCCGTCCGATGAGAAGGCGGCGCCCGCCGCTGAGGCCGCAGCCGCCAAGGCAGCCGAGTCCAAGCCCGCCGCCGCTCCTGCGGCGGAGGCCAAGGCGGAGGCCCCCGCTGAAGAGGCAAAGGCTGACGCCCCTGCGGAGGAGGCAAAGGCTGACGCTCCTGCGGAGGAGGCAAAGGCTGAGGAGGCAAAGCCAGCCGCTCCCGCCGCCAAGCCAGCCGCCAAGCCCGCTGAGGAAGATTGGTTCTGATTCTGCACCGACGTGCATTTGAGCGTATCACCCCTGTCCATGTTTGCGCCATCGGGACAATTGAATCTGCGACGCCTGCTGATTTCAGCGGTCGTGGTATGCCTTGTTGTCCTGGGGAGCAGCCGTCTGGGGCGCCGTTTGGCAGGCGCCTGCCTGAGGCCCTTTGTCGGTGCCGAGAGGACGGTGGGTGTCTTTTGCCGCGAACTGTGGTATCGTCTGTTTCCCAATCAGGAAAAAGCACGTCAGCTTCTGGAGGCGGAGACGCGGTGGCGTGACTCCCAGGTGCGTCTGGCGCGTGTCGAGGAACTGCTGGAGGAGAACCGTCAACTGCGAAATATGCTTGAGGTCAGCAGTCCCCCTGGCTGGCGCTCTTTGGCGGCAGAGGTCATCTCCCGCGACCCCGCCATCTGGAACTGGGAGTGGCTGGTCGCCAGCGGCACTGACCAGGGAGTGCAGTTGGGGGCGGCTGTTCTGGTGGGGGCCAGTGTGGCTGGCCGCGTCACGGAGGTTTTTCAGACCACCGCCAGAATCTCCACCCTGCTTTCGCCGGACTGTCGCATTGGTGGCCTGGTTGTTGGTCAGGATGGCACATCCTACCCCGGAGTCTGCAGGGGAGTCTCCCCGCCGTTGGGGGACGTCTATCTCGTCGAAGTCGATTTTCTGCCCAAGACCGCCCTGATTCAGGCGGGGGATGCCGTCATCACCTCCGGTTTGGGCAAGGCTGTCCCGGCGGGACTGCCGATAGGGGTGCTGGCTGCTGACCAGAACGGCCGCTGTCCACTCCTGGTGGACGACGCCCGCGCAAAGTCACTCCTGCAACCCTACGCCGCTTTTCATTCTGTTAGATTTGTCACCATTCTAATCCAAGGAGAACAAAAACCATGAAAACTGCTGTTGTCGCTGGTCACATCTGCCTGGACGTGATTCCGGGTTTTGAGCATCACGTGGATCTGGTGCCTGGAAGGCTGCTGGAGTGCGGGGCTCCGACGCTGGCCACTGGCGGAGCCGTCTCCAACACGGGCATGACCATGCATCTGCTGGGGGCTCCTGTCACGTTGATGGGCAAGGTCGGGAATGACCAGTTTGGCGATACCGTCCGGCAGGTGGTGGCGCGGCGCGCCCCTGGACTGGAACGCGGAATGACGGTTGCGCCTGGGGCCATCACCTCCTACACCGTGGTGGTGAACATCCCTGGCATTGACCGCATTTTCCTGCATTGCCCAGGCGCGAACGCGGACTTCACCTCGCGGGATGTGGATTGGAGCCTGGCCTCCCAGAGCGACCTGTTCCATTTTGGCTACCCCTGCTTCATGAAGGCCACCTACGACAACGAAGGAGCCGAACTCAAGGCGATGTACCGCAAGGCCAAGGAGGCGGGAATGACCACCTCCATGGACCCGGGCATGCCCGACCCCAATGGCCCCGCCGGCAAAGTCGATTGGAAGAGACTTCTCTCGGAAGTTCTCCCCGACACCGATTTGTTCCTTCCCTCGGCGGACGAATTGCTCTACATGCTCCGCCCCGACAAATTTGGCGAGGGCGATAATCTTTCCGTGGAGGAACTGCACTCCCTGGGCGATGAGATGATTGCGATGGGGGCGGCTGTGGCAACTGTCAAGCTGGGCAGCCGCGGCATGTACGTCCGCTCCGCGTCCGCCGGGCGGATTGCTGCAATGGGAAAGGCACGGCCTGATGATGTGGAGGCCTGGGCCGACCGCGAATTCATCTTCCCCGTGTTCCGTCCGACCGAGTTCAAGGGTGCGACGGGAGCCGGCGATTCTGCGATTGGGGCGTTCCTGGTCTCGTTGCTGCGGGGACTGCCGCTGCGTGAGGCTGGGCTGATGGCCGCCGCAGTCGGCGCCTCCAACGTGGAGGCGCCTGACTCCCTCTCCGGCATTCGCTCGTGGGAGGAGACCACGGCGCGCGTGGCGGCTGGCTGGACACGCACGCATCTGGAACTCGTCGAACCAGGCTGGTCCCTCGGCGACGACGGCGTGTGGCAACACTGATTCGCCAGGGTGTTCTCAAACCACCCATTGCACGGCCAGCGCGGTCAGCCAGGCTATCGCGTTGGCCGTGATGGCGCAGGCGACTGCTGCGCTGCCCAGGTCTTTGGCGCGTCCCGCCAATTCGTGATAACCAGGTGAGACCAAATCGACAATGGCCTCGATGGCGGTGTTGAGCAGCTCCGTGGCCAGCAGACCCAGCCAGCAGACGGTGAGCAGGGCGGAGGTCAGGGCGGGGAAGGGGAGCAGCCAGGCCAGCGGCACCAGAATGCTCCCGCCGGCCAACTCCTGGCGGAATGCGGATTCTCCGCAGGCCGCCTTCAGTCCTCGCCAGGTATAGCGGGTGGCGCGAAGCAGATGCGCCAGGCCTGTTGCCGGCGCGGGTTTGCCGCTCGCTGGATTGGTGGAATGCTTGTTCACCTGTCCAACTCCAGGAACGTGGCCAGGAATCCCTCCATATCCTCGCGGGCTCCGATGGTGATGCGGAGATACTGGTCAACGCGCGGCAGGGCGAAATACCGCACCAGGTAGCGCCTCTGTTTCAGGGCCGCGAATAGTTGCGCGGCTGGCGTGGCGGGCTTGACAAACAGGAAATTGGTGGCGGAGGGGAGCACCTGGCAGCCGTGGTTGCGCAGTTCCTCGGTCAGCCAATCCCGCGTGGCACGTATCTTCGTCACATTCTCCTGCATGTACTGCTGGTCTTCCAGGGCGGCTGTCGCCAGGGTCTGCGCAATCATATCGACATTGTACGAGTCCTTCACCTTGTTCATCTCCAGAATCAGTGACTCGTTGGCGCAGGCGAGCCCTAGCCGAAGGCCGGCCAGGGAGTAGCTTTTGGAGAGAGTGCGTGAAACCACCACGTTGGGATATTGGTCAACCAGCGCCATGCAGTTCTCTCCTGCAAAGTCCACGTATGCCTCGTCAATCCAGACCACGCCTGAATACTCTCGGCAAAGGCGGTGGACGGTCGCCAGCGGAGTCAGGTTGCCCGTCGGCGCATTGGGGCGGGCGAAGATGAACAATGGCGCGTCGCCGGCGAGTTCGGCGGCGTTCTCGGGCAATTCAAAGGCCTCCGTCAGCGGAACGGGACGGCGCTTCGCCCCCTGCAAGTCCGCCAGCACGGGGTAGAGCGAATAGCTTGGCTCCGCGTATGCCAGAGCCTGACCCTGGTCAACGAAGGTGCGGAGGGCGATGGTCAGCAAATCGTCCGACCCATTGCCCGCAAGGATTTGGGAGGGGTTGAGACCGTAGATGCGGGCCGCCGTCTCGCGCAGGCGGGTACACACGGGGTCGGAGTAGAGCCGCAGCCGTTGCGCGTCGAAATCGGCCAGGGCCTTCAGCACCTTCGGTGATGGCGGATAGGGGTTTTCATTGGTGTTGAGTTTGACCAGCGGTTTGCCCTGCGGCTGTTCGCCTGGCACATAACCGGCAATTTCGGAAATCGTTTTGCGCGCATAATTCATGGTGGCTTTCTCCTGCAATGAGCGAAGATTCGTAACGATTCAGAACCCCCACCTTGTTTTGACGTGCGTAGCCTCGGATTTGCCACAAGTGTACGACGTGCCAAGCGTGAGACCCCAACCTGCCCGCGTGGCCTTTAGGCCTCGCGGATTGAAATTGCCTGGGGGTCTGAATAGATGCGAAGATTCTTCTTGATGACTGCAATAATATAAGGCGAAAAAGTCCGACGGCAACTGCATTGGGGCAAACTACTTGACGGAAGCCGCCTTGCTTTTCCCCTGCATGGCATTACAGTATTTTCCAGCAGGTTGCTTTGACGGTTGACGCCAGAGCCAAATCTTTCTCCTAAATCCTTTCTGAATATTCATGTGCAAAGATGTTGTGACAATGGGACGGGACGCCAAGGCCGCCGCCCTGAAAATGGCCTCCCTGGGTCTTGCGGTGCGCAATGCGGCCCTTGCGTCGGTTGCGCAGGAACTGGAGCGTCGCGCCGGTGAAATCATCGCCGCGAATCAGGCTGATTTGGCCGCAGCCACCTCCCTGCCGGCGCCTTTGCAGAAGCGCCTGCGCTTTGACGGCGCGAAATTGCAGGAGACGCTGGCTGGACTGCGTAGTCTTCAGACCCTGCCCGACCCGCTTGGCGTCACGCAACGCGCCACGGAATTGGACAAGGGGTTGGAACTGTATCGCGTGAGTTGTCCCATTGGAGTCATCGGGGTCATTTTCGAGGCGCGCCCAGACGCCTTGGTGCAAATCTCCTCCCTCTGCCTCAAAAGCGGCAACGCCGTGCTGCTCAAAGGCGGGCGAGAGGCCGCCAACACGAACCGCATTCTGGCGGAGATTGTCCACAATGCCGCAGTTTCCGCCGGCCTGCCTTCTGGATGGCTGCAACTGCTCGTCTCGCGGGAGGACGTGACCAAAATGCTCCAGTTGGACGACTGCCTTGACCTCATCATCCCCCGAGGCTCCAACGCCTTTGTGCGCTACATCATGGACAACACGCGAATCCCTGTCATGGGACATGCGGACGGGATTTGCCATGTCTATGTCGATGACGCGGCTGAAGTGGCGATGGGCGTCCGCCTGGTGGTTGACTCCAAGACGCAGTACGTGTCGGTGTGCAATGCGGCGGAGCATCTGCTGGTGCATCGGGATGCCGCGCCGGCGTTCTTGCCTGCTGTGGTGGAGGCGTTGCGCGCCAAGGGCGTCAGGGTCATTGGCTGCCCCGCTGCCCGCCGCATTGCGGATATGGAGGAGGCCGCGGACGATGAGTGGGACAAGGAGTACCTGGACTACGTGCTCTCCATCAAGGTCGTTGACTCCCTGGATGAGGCGGTGGCGCACATCAATGCCCATGGCTCTGGACATACCGACATGATTGTCACGTCGGCGCGTGACCATGCCGCTCGTTTCTTCGCCACCGTCGATTCCGCCGATGTGTTCTGGAACTGCTCCACCCGCTTTGCGGACGGGTATCGCTTCGGCCTGGGTGCGGAAGTCGGCATCTCCACTGGCAAGCTTCATGCCCGAGGTCCCGTGGGGCTGGAGGGGCTTTGCTCCACGAAATACCTGTTGTGCGGAAGCGGCCAGGCGGTCGCCGACTATGCCGAGGGGCGTAGGCAGTTCACTCACCAGCCTTTGAACAAGCCCTTTGTCATGTGATTTTTAAGGAACCGAACAATGAGAATCGGAACGGAAGACAATCCATACCTGAAGCGGTACGGTTTTGAAAAGGGTTTTCGGAGAATCGCCGAACTGGGATTTGACTGCGTGGATTACCAGGCGCTTTCCTATACGGACAAACCGCTTTTCCAATTGGATGACGGCGATTTCGAACGCGAACTCAAGCGCCAGCGCACGTTCATCGAGTCCCTGGGGCTGACGGTCAGCCAGACGCATGGCCCCTGGCGTTTCCCCCCATGCGACCTCACCCCCGAAGACCGTGCCGAACGCTTCGAGAAAATGTCCCGCGCCATTGTGGGGACCGCGCTGCTCGGCTGCCAGGATTTCGTCATTCACCCCATCATGCCCTTTGGCCTTGACGAGGGAATGCATGCCAGCGAAATGTGGGAGATGAACGTGGAATTCCTGGGAAGGCTTGCGGAGGTGGGGCGCCGGAACGGGGTCTATGTCGATGTGGAGAATCTGCCCATGCGACTACTCTCCACCTCCTCCCCAGAGGCCACGCTGCGCCTGGTCAAGATGATAGACCACCCTTGGTGCAAGGTCTGCCTGGACACGGGGCACAGCCTGGTGATGGGCGTGCAGCCTGGCGTTGCGGTGCGGCAAATCGGCAAAGAGTTCCTGCGCACCCTTCATGTCCACGACAACAACTGGGAAGGCGACTTCCACTGGCTCCCCTATACTGGCAAAGCGGACTGGGACGCCTTCTCCCATGCCTTGCGGGACATTGGATTCACGGGAGTGATGTCCCTGGAGACGGGCATTCCCGCCCAAATTCCCGAGGAACTCGCCCCCCTTCAGCAGCAGTCCCTGGTGCAGATGGCAAGGCGCCTGGCACGGGAGGCGACTTGAGGCAATGCCTCGGCCAGTCAAGAGACGCCCCTGAAGTCAAGTGAAGACGGCGGGTTTGGCAGACCGCTCTCCGCTGTCGGCGATATTGGCCAGAAGCCGTATTGACCGCGCGGAGCGCGGCCTGCCAGACCGCCCCATGAAACCAAGCACGGGGCGGGTTTGGCAGACCGCCCCATGAAACCAGGCACGGGGCTGGTGGTTTGGCAGACCGCCCCATGAAACCAAGCACGCGGGGGGCGGATTTGGCAGACCGCCTCATGAAACCAAGCACGGGGCTGGTGGTTTGGCAGACCGCGCTCCGCGCGGTCACATTCATTCGCTTTTTTTTTTCCAACCCACTTGATTTTTGTGGAATGCATGATATTGTATTTCCGAAAAGTGATATAAATCAGTCAGATTTTTTCGAGGAAAAAATGTTTAGAAGATGGTTAAATCGTTTAGAATAAGGGAGTTACTCAAGTCAGAAATTCTTGGCGACCGATTGAAGCATGGGGAGCAGCTTCCTCCGTTGCGGCAATTGGCGACACAGTATGGTGTGAGTTACCTGACGGTGAGTCGCGCCTTGGAGCAGCTGGAGCAGGAGAGACTGATTATCCGCGTACAGGGACGTGGCTGCTTTGTAAACCATGGGCCAGGCCAATCGCCGTCCGTCCGTCGTCGTGTTCTGTTGATATACCACGGAAGGGATGCCATTACGCCGTTGTTCATAGACAGGCTCCTTCAATTCTTCAGTTCGAACCATGATGACGTCACACTTCTCGAAATGTCCGTCCTGGATGGACTGCCGTCTGAGGCAAGCAGCCGTCGTCTGAAGGAGTACCTGAATCTTCAGGCGGACATACTCATGGCGGATGGCTCGTATGCCCTTCCGTTCAAGGAGATAGACAAGCATCGCCACAACTTCGGGAAAATCATCTTTTTCAATCGGTACGAAAGTGACTTGGAACTTCTGAATGTCTCCCGCCTCCAGTATGATTATCTTGAGGCAGGAAGCCTGGTGGCTCGTGCCTTTTTGGAGAACGGGAGAAGAAGAATTGTCTATCTTGCGCCAGACTCCAGCGTGAGGCATCTTTTTCCACCGTATGGCCCCGAGGTCACCTACCACTGTCAGATGCGCAATGGCATGGCCAAGGTTTTCGAGACAGTTCCCCTGGCCCGCATGAAAAACCTGGTTGTGACGCCTGTCAACCTGGAGAGACGCGTTCTCCATCTCCTGAAGGAGTTTCGGCCTGATGCGTTTTTCGCCTTTCACGATTTTTGCGCAGTCAAACTCATGAATATCCTGTCATCCCATGGGGTAAAGGTTGGACGTCAGGTTGACGTGGTTGGCTGCTTCGACACCGATGTCGGCAAGAAATGGGTCACACCAGACTTGAGCACCATAAGTTTCCCCCCTGACATAATGCTTGACGGCCTGACCAGGATTCTTGCCGACAAGGATGGAATCCTCCAGACTTTCATTCCGCCGCAGTTTGTCAGGCGGGCATCCATGCGAAAGAGAAAAAACAGTCAAACATGAGGAGCCAAACATGAGAAACAGATTCACCCTGATTGAGTTGCTGGTTGTCATTGCCATCATCAGCATACTGGCGGCGATGCTGTTACCAGCCTTGGCCAAGGCACGGGAGAAGGCGCGAGCCGCCAGTTGCGTCAGCAACCTGAGGCAGTGCGGGTACATGATGGTCATCTATTCCGATGACTGTGGCGGTTTCTTCGTTCCCTACACGCTGATAGACGACGCATCGGGACGGTGGGACCAGCAATTGAGGGATTATCTTGAATCCTGCCTCAACATGGGCAGCGGCTTCATCGCCACCTATGCCAATTCAAGCGATTATCCCAAATACAAGAAACTGGCGGGCTCCCTGGGGTGTCCCAGCGCAGTGGAGTCGAAGACGTGGGGCATGGACTATGGACTTAACTGCTATCTCTATCAGGCGGCGAACAATATGGACGCCTGGGGAGGCAGCCAGACGAAGAAAATGTGCTATATCCTGAGCCGAATACCTGCGCCGTCCAGTACCTTCACCTACGGCGACTCCTACAAGTTCGCCATCCAGTTCAGGGGGGACGAACAGGCGGGATACAGTGGTGTCGGATTTCGCTTCAGGCACGGAATGAAGGCCAATCTGCTCTTTGCGGATGGTCATGTCGAATCTGCGCACAACATGGCAATCAATACGGCTCCCGCCTATAGTTGGAGGGCACGGTGGCCCTGGCTGGTGAGGAACTGAAGGAGGCATCCCTTGAAAAAGCTCTTTCTTCTTTTGACCTTGGTGCCCCAGGCCTGTCTGCTCTTTGGCGCGGAACTGACCGTCCCGATGATTTCCACTCCCGTTCTGGACGGCATAGTGGAATCGGACAGGGAATATTCCCACGCAATGCTTCTCAACAACTTTTTCCTGACCGATAGTTCAAGGGCCCCCCAGGAGAAAAGTGCGGTTTTTCTTGGCTGCGACAGCAAATTCCTCCTTGCTGGTGTAATCATGAAATCATACGCGCTGAATCCCTTCAGCAACATGGAAAAAGAGTTCAGGGCGGAACTTCACGGGGACAACCAGCCAGTCTGGGACGATGACAGCCTGGAGATACGTGCGCTTTCCAGGGGCGGAGAGCGTTTCTATTTCGGATTCAACGCCAACGGCGCAACCTATGCCAGAATGCCCGCGAATTTTCCGCGTCCCGTCCTGAAATGCGTCAAGGGCAACGGTCAGTTCAGCGCTGAAATCCTGTTGCCGATGGAGTTGCTCAATGGGGAGTGGGCCGTCAATTTCGTCCGTTTCGAGAAACGACTGAAGGAGACCACGACGACATTGCCTGCAAGGGGTTACAATCTCTGGTCGTATGATGATTTCTGGCGTCTTGTGAAGGGGGACGAGGAGACGCCTGGAGTCCGCCTCTGCGACCTGTCTGGTGTCAATACGGAAACCTTGAGGCTGGAATTCTCAAGGAGTTTCTCAGGTAGGATGTCCATCTCAGCCCAGGACGGATGCCGTACTGAGCAGCTTGCGCTGACGACGGCAGCCACCGTCACTCCCAGGCTGCCGTCCGTACGAAAGGGGGAGAATCGGTTCCAGCTTGCTTTGGAGAGCGACCGAGGCGAACGTTGGTCTTTGCCTGTGTATGCCGTCCCCTCGTCAGATAGCCAGTTGAGCATTGTCTGGAGCATGCCTGAACTTATCGTTCTCTGCAATGGACGGCAACTTGAGTCGGGGAACGCGCTGGACTTGTCCCGTGCCAGGAACACGCTGGAGATACGGTCGCAGTTCCGACAGGCCATCATCCGACTTACCCATGGCGCCTTTGACGACATGGAGTATCCTGGACGCTTCGACGGCGCGGAGACAACCGTCCGTTCAGGGGATGCCCTTGTCTTGACGGCTCCCCCTGGCAATCCCCCCTACGTCTTTCGGAAGGATTTCACGGTGTCCCCATCGCTGGTGAATCCGTATGGCATGGAAAAGCGACGACTGCTGCTGACATTGGGGGATGCCTATGATTTCGAACTCAATCCGTTGGCGTTGGGTGTCCTGCCTGTTGATGGTTTGGCCTTCAAGGTGCTGCTTCCCGAGGAGATTGACGTCCTGGACGTCTGCTCGCGTGTTCGGTACGA
>JAFRLP010000209.1 GCA_017431185.1 Victivallales bacterium
GCAGCGGGGCGGCGCAGCACACCAGCCACGCGGTAATGCGGGCGGTGGAGAACCGCCGTCCGTTCCTCCGGTCAGGCAACAATTCGCACACGATGCTGATTACCCCGACGGGGCAGATGCTGGGGCAAATCCGCGACCGCAAGAGCGGCAGCGATTTCACCCGCGATTTCCAGGCATACGACCTCCCCATCCATGACTGGGGAACGACCTTCTACACCCGCTACGGAGATGTGTTTGCCCAGACCTGCTTTCTGCTCTGCATCATGGCGATTGCCAAGGTTCTAATCCAGCCCTGGTTCCTGCTCAAGAAGCAGCGGCTTGCCACCATCGACGCAGCCAGAAGATAACATTCAGGGTGGCCATAAGGTACGACGGCGGCGCTACGCAAAAAGCCAGCGGGGGAGCATATCCCTCGCTGGCACACGCTGCAATCAATTCCAGCGGAAAAAATAATTTCAGCGGAAATTACTTCTTCTTATGGCGCTGCAGCTTGAGTTGCTTACGGCGCTTGTGCTTCGCAATCTTCTTACGACGCTTTTTCTTGACAGAACCCATAGTTACCTGCTTCCTGTTGTGATGGTTACACCTGTGTACACGCCGCCAAGGCAGCGTGACTGATTCTTCAAAACACTGAAATCAAAATTTACCCCGTCTTTCCGATTTTTCAACTCCCCAGACCGCATTTTTCACGATTTTTTTGGAGTTTCTCCAGAAACAAGGGATTGACTCGGAGGAGTTTCACGGGTGGAACTGGGGCGAACCCAGATGAGACAGACCGCCAGCGCCAGGGCAAAGAGCGCGGCGACAGCCCAAAGGACATTCTGGTATCCCAGGGGATTGACGGTGTAGAGCAGGTTGCCGGCGGCGTCCCTGGTCTCCTCGAAACGCCCGCTGTGATTGACAATGTAGGTGGCCAGCTGATTACCCGACAGTCCCGCGAAAGCCCAGGCGGAGAGGGTGATGCCGTGGATGGCGCTGATGGAATTCATCCCATAATGGTCGGCCAGGAGCGCGGGGACGTTGGAGAAGCCACCGCCGTAGCCAGCATTCACGAAGAAAATCAGTCCCAGCACCAGGGCGATGAGAAGGGGCTGCCCATACCCTTTGGAGATGCCGCCCGTCCCAATGACCGCCATGGTGAAGACCAGCGACAGCAGGAAAATCAGCCGATAGATGGTGTTGCGGTCCTTCAGGCGGTCAGCCCAGGCGGAGAACCCCAGGCGCCCCGCCGCATTGAATATGGCCGAGACCGCCGAGATGGAGCCGATGAACGCCACCAGACCCAGGCATTTGACAATCTGCTTCTCCTGCGAAATCAGGGCCAGGCCACAGGTGATGTTGATGTAGAAGATGAACCAGATGGCCAGGTAGTTGCTGAACGGGCGGACGGACAGCACCTGGCGCAAGGTCGGCTTCGACTCCTGGGCGGAAGGCTCGTGCCAGCCGTCCGGCTTCTTCAGGAGCAGATGCCCCAGGAACATCATCACGCAATAGACGCACCCCAGTTCCAGGAACATCTTATAGACGCCGCCCTCCTGCGAGCGTAGCGCCCAGCTCATGATGGGACTGGCAATCGCCTTCGCCGCGCCAAACCCAGCCACCGCCAGCCCCGTCGCCAGCCCCTTCTTGTCACGGAACCAGAGCATCAGCGTCTTGACGGGGGAAAGGTAGCCTGTGCCAAGACCAATCCCCATGATGGTCCCGTAACTCAGGTAAAGCCCCACCAGCACCCAGGCGCTGCCCTGGTGCTTCCCGCCATGCCAGATGAAAAAGCCTGTCAGAAGCATCCCCGTCGTGAAGCAGATGGTGGAGATCAGGGAGGAGCGCTTGATGTCCCGCTCCACCAGGTTCCCCAGGAACGCCGCCGACATCCCCAGGAAGAAGATGGCCAGGCTGAAGGCCCATTCGACGGCGGATTTGCTGAAGCCGATGTGGTCGGCGATCTCCTGGCTGAACACGCTCCAGCAATAGACCGTGCCGGTGCTGCAATGCAGCAGCAAGGCGGGAATGGCCGCGCAAAACCATTTGTTGTTACGCCAACTGCTTTTTTTCAAGGATGACTCAAGCATGGTTTTCACACCGAAGGTTTACAGAGGAATGAAAGTCAGGCGTTCAGATAACCGCAAATGCCTTGAGCATGATCAAGATAATGATGACTGGACTGACAAAGCGGCTCAGCAGAATCAGGCCAGTGGTCAAGGTCAGTCCCTGATAGCGCAGATTCGAGCCATACGAGGTGTCCGGAGTCAGCCCACACAGCCACAGCAGAATGTTGCGGTCGGCGTATTTTTCCGCCCCCATGCGAATGTGCTTGGAGAAACTGCGTACGCCCCAGACCCAGCCGACAAACAGACTGGTCAGCAGAGCGACAATGGTGATGATCCAGTTGCTGCACAGATTGTCCAGCGTATCCATCCAACTGCCAAGCAGGCGCTCCTCGCCGAAGGCGGAGGCAAGCAGTCTGCGCAACGGCTCAATGGCCTTCCAGTCCCCGATGCTCAGGCAGGATAACACGCCGAGAAAACCGATGAGCAGATACATTCCGATAATCGCCACTGGACGCCGCACCTTGAACCGGTCAATGAGGAAGGTGACGGGGCACTCCAGAAGGGAGGCGGCGCTGGTCACGGCGGCAATGCAGAACATGATGAAGAACAGTCCCGACCAGAGGAAGCCAAGAGGCATCCGGCTGAAGGTGGCGGGCAGAACCTTGAAGATCAGCCCCGTCCCCTCGGCCGGGTCAAATCCCATCGCGAACACGGCGGGGAAGATGGCCAGTCCCGCCAGCAGCGCGGTAATCGTATCCAAAACAATCACCCAGAGGGAGGCGGAGAACAGATTCTCGTTGTTTCGCTGGTAACTGCCGTAGGTGATGACGATGGCCATGCCCAGCGACAGCGTGTAGAAGGAGTGCCCCAGGGCGGACATCACGCTTCCCGTGCCCAGTTTGGAGAAATCGGGCCTGAAGAGGAACCTGATGCCCTCCATGGCGCCCGGCAGGGTGACACTGCGAACAATCACCACCAGCAGCAGCAAAAACAGCATCGGCATGAGAACCTTGCTCCATCTCTCAATGCCGTTCTTGATTCCGCCAAAGAGCATGGCCGCCACAATGGTCAGAAAAACCCAGTGGAACAGAATCACCCGCCAGGGCTGCTCCAGGAAACCGCCAAAGGCATTGCTCGCCGCCTCAACAGTGTTGATGTCGGCCAGATGCCCCGCGAAGGAGAGGCGCACATACTCCAGAATCCAACCGCCAATCACGCAGTAGTAGGAGTTGATGAGCACAGCCACCAGCACCGCCAGCACTCCCGCCATGGCAAAGCCGTAGCGCCAGAACAGCACGCCGAAGAGCACGGCCAGCACGCCCAGCCCGTAATTGCCGATGCAAATGAACGTCACGCCGTACAGCACGCAAATCACAGAAATATAGTGCGCCAGCACGCTCCGCCGGCGCTCCAGGCAGCCGAATGCCTCCACTGGATTCTTGTGGGTGGCGCGTCCCAAAATCAGTTCGCACATCATGATGGGGAGTCCGCAGAAGAGCACCGTCAGCAAAAACACCAGCACAAACGCCCCCCCGCCATTCACGCCGGTGATGTACGGGAAACGCCACACGTTCCCCAAGCCGATGGCGGAACCAGCCGTGGCCAGGATGAACCCCAGTTTGCTCCCCCAGTTTTCTCGTTTCTGTTCTTGCATTGCTCGCTCTAGTGAAGGGTGAGGATTTCCGCCCGGCGAAACAGCCAGGCTCCGATTGCCGCCGTGAATGGCGCAACCAAGACCAGTGCAAAACTGCCGACAAGGGTTTTGACCGACTCGGATGCCACCAGCGGATTATTGATGAAGTCCCAAGGGGAGTTGCCCTGGGCGCAGAACATCATCAAAAGGGTGATGTATCCGCCAGAATAGGCCAGAAGCAGGGTGGTGGTCATGGTGCCGACCACGCTGCGTCCAATGCGTATTCCCGAAAGGAAGAGTTCCCGTCTGGGCAAGGTTGGGTTATGACGGCTGACCTCCTCGATTCCGCTGCTGATGTCCATCGCCAAATCCATCACGGCGCCGGA
>JAFRLP010000210.1 GCA_017431185.1 Victivallales bacterium
AGCGCGTCGGCCTGCTGCTGGGTGGTGCAGGAGTGGAAATCGGCGTCGATTTCGTCACTGATGCCAAGGGGAATGCCGTTATGGCGGGCGAACATGCCGCGTCCCGCCATCTCTCTGGCGTTGACAGGGGCGGATTGGTTGACCAGAAGTTTGAGGAAGAAGACGAGGGCGATTTCCCAGTGCCGTTCGTCCCCCAGCAGGACTCCTCGGATTTCGGAGAGGTTGTCCTGGGCGGTGCGGGCGATTTGTTCGGCGACCTCCGCCGCGTTGCCCGAGATGGTCTGCTCGCTCTGCTCCTCCTTCTCGAAGGCCAGTCCATATTGGAGGATGCCTGCTCCCTCCTGTCGGGAAAGGAGGTCCTCAAAGTATTTTCGGGCGTCCTCGCCAAAGTTCGCCAGCGCCTGGCTGGCGAGGTAGTGAGGGGTGATGATGCGCGGACGGGCGGCCTTGACGACCCCCGTCCGCAGGCAAAGCAATCCCTCCTGCCGCTCTGTCACCAGAGAATAATGCACGGCTGTCTCTCCGAATGTCTCCAGCAGCTTGTGCGGCATATAGACAATCCGAGTTCTCCGTGCGGCATACCAAAGTTCGTTGAGATTTCCCATTTATCTTTTCTTTGAAGGGTGGCTCTTGCCTGTTGGGCAATTTTTAGAATTATCTTTTTGACTAGATAAATATAATCAGAAATCATTTTTTGTCAAGTGCGTTTTTTCACGCGCACAGATGGGGTGGCAAGATTGTCCCTTTCACGCAATGCGCAGGGACGCAGGCTCCTGGAACGGGAGACACTTGCCACCCCATGCTGCCGTTTCTATTTCGCGGGGGGCGGCGGCACGGGAGCCGGAGCGGGCACGGGAGCCGGAGCGGGCACGGGAGCCGGAGCGGGCACGGGAGCCGGAGCGGGCTTGACTCTGGGGTCTTTCCGCAAATCCTCCCTCATCTTCTCCAGGCGGGTCATTTCGCGGTCGTGGCGTTTCTTCGCATTCTCCATGGCGGCCTTGAGGCTGGCCTCGATGCGGACACGGCGGGCCTCGATGAAGGCCCTCTGCTCATGATCGTTCAGCACGCCATCCTTGTCCAGGTCGAAGTGTTCACGGCTGAGCAGGTTGGTTGCCGTCGCGGGGCGGGCGGGAGTCCGGCGCACTGGTATGATGCGTCTGGAGGGCGTGGTCTTGACGGCAGGGGCCGGTGACGGTACGGGCCTCATGGCTGGAGCCGCAGGCTGTTGCACAGGCGGCGGCACGGGCTTGGCAACTGGCGTTGGCGCGGGCTTGGCTACTGGCGCGGGCTTGGCTACTGGCGCTGGCACGGGCTTGGCAACTGGCGTTGGCGCGGGCTTGGCTACTGGCGCGGGCTTGGCTACTGGCGCGGGCTTGGCTACTGGCGTTGGCGCGGGCTTGGCTACTACAGGCACGGGCTTGGCTACTGGCGCGGGCTTGGCAACTGGCACGGGCTTGGCCGCAGGGGCGGGGGCAGGCTTGGCCGCTGCCGCAGGTGCGGGCTTGGCTACTGGCGCAGGCTTGGCCACTACCGCAGGAGTGGGCTTGGCCGTTGGTGCAGGCTTGGCCTCAGGAGCGAGGGCAGGCTTGGCCGCAGGAGCGGGCGTGGGCTTGGCGGAAAACACGGCGGGCGCAGGCTGCTGGGCAGGCGTTGCGGGAGTCGCTTTTCTGGCTGGCGGCTGTTGCGCAAGGGCGGAGAGCGCGGTGGCGAGGGACAACAGGGCAAGTTTGTGGAGGTGGTTCATTTTTTTGTTTACGGTTGGGAGATTAGGCGAGGCGTTGGGCGATGGCATCCAACGCGGGTTTCATCATTTCCAGGCATTGGCGATTGAGTTCGACGCTGTTTTGCCGAGGCTCAAAGACGTTGCGCTTATCGCCTCCTGCCATCGGGAGCAACAAGACGGTTTTTCGTTCGGCGAATCGGAACTGGTCAAGCACGGCGTCCCGCACCTCTTCCGTTGTGCAGACAATGAGGTCAGCGGGGTGCGCCTGCTTGTAACTGAGCAGCACGGCTCCGATGTGCAGTGGTTTCAGGCCGATTTCCGCCAAGGCTTCGCGCGCACCCTGGCAGACGGAGGCTCCGTGCCTGACCTTCAGTCCAGCCGAGGATATCTGATAGTCCGCAGCCTTGCCCAACTCCTTCAGCCTGTGCTCAAGGTAGGCGGCGGCCATTGGACTGGCGGTCTGATTGGTTCGGCAGACAAACAGGATATTGGGCATGGGAACGGCTCCTTATGCGTGCTTGGCGAGTTGCTGGTTGATGCGCTTGCGCAAATCGAGGAGCCAGCGGTTTTCATGGGGGTAATGGTGTACGGTGATGGGGTAGTCCACCCCTTTCTGGATGAGGGCGACGGTCTTCTCGCGCCCGATTTTCTCCTCCAGAAGCTGAAGGGCGCGGAGGTCTTGCAGCCCCTCGGTGAAGGTTTCGAAATGGAGGGTGTCTATGGGGCCATCTGGTCCGGGATAGACGTTGAAGGAGTCCCCGCCGAAGAAGCCGCGCCCTGCATCGGTGGTCAGCCAGGGGTTGAGGTTCTGGTCTAGCGAGAACTGCGAGAACCAGAAATTGTATCCCCAGTGAAGGAAGCCCTCGATGCGGTAGAGGTAAAGGAGCACGCCCATGATGCGGGAGCGAATGGAGGGCAGGCCCAGGAAGCGGTTGGGCAGGTCGTCTGTCCAATTGCCGCAGTAATAGACCCAACGCTGCTTCAGGTGAAATTGGGTGAAGTTGTCGAGGGCCGCCGTGCTGGGAACCGGACGCTGGACAACGCCCTGGCAGTAGAACTCCACGTGGGAGAGGGCGTCGATGATGGGGAACTCGTCATCGTTGACCCATTTTTCGAGCAGGGCCTTGCAGCGGCGATACTGGGCAAGCTGTTCGCCGTTCGGCTCGTCGGAGACATGGAAGAAGCACTTGCGCTGGAGGTTGAGGGAGCGAAGCGTGTCCAGGAGGGCGGGCAGAAGCGCGTTCAGGAAGGCGGTGTAATCCGCGCCAGTGGCGGAGGTGTGCCAGCCAAAGCGGGGCTGCCCGTTGACAATGATCTTGGGAGTCGAGGTGGCTCCCCATTGGCTGAAGAAATGGGTCAGTTCAAAGTACTCGAATCCGCAGCTGCGGGCCAGGGCGACCCATCGGCGGAACCGGCGGAAATCGAAATGGTACTGTCCGTCCTGCTCGGTGATGTCCAGCAGTTGGCAGGTGGGTCTCTGGTGGCCGATTGCCGTGTCCAGGGGAATGCTCCAAAGCGGAGTGTAGAGCACGTTGTTGCCATGCTCAATCATGTTTTGGAAGTATTTCTCCAGCAGTGACCAGTGTCGGGCGCTCCACATTTCCACGCCGTAGAATTTGGCGATGCAGTCGGTGTGGAACCAGTTGATGTTCAGCAGTTTCTGCTTGGGGAGAGAAAAAGGCAGCGCCGTCAGAGTCACGGGAACCGCCGCCGCGACTGGCTCAAAAAGTTGATGGTGAGGCGGAAGAAGGCTGCATTTGTTGATGTGGATGGTGAGCCGGTAGTCACCCGCCGGCGTGCCTTCGGGAATCGTTCCGCTGATCCAGACGGCATGCCAGTTCCCCCAGGTCAGCCTCAGGAAACCGTCAGGCGAATCCTCCAGCGGGACGAGTGGGTCGGGGAATCGTCCAGGCCGTGCGGAAATGGCGAACTTGTCGTCCGGGGACGCGGGGAGGTCGCAAGACGATTGCCGCACTTCACGGAGGGAGAAGCATTTCGCCAGAGGGGATGGCGCCTCCAGCGTCAAGGAGATGCGAATGTTCTCCTGGCAACGCAACGCCAATTGAAAGGCCACGCGCTCATTGCGCGCGCCTTGCACGCCAGTTATGGCAGGGGCGGCGAGTTCAGGTGCGCAGAACACCTTTTCCAGCGAGCTGATGACCCGCGTGTCGATTTTCTTGGGAATGAGGGAAAACATGGGAGGATTGTTGAGGTTGGAGCCATTGTCACTCCAATACTATAAAACTTTAACTCGCCTTTCTCAAATTAAGGAGATGATTTTTTTCTTCAGTTTTTCTGAATCTCAAGCGCCATTTTCGCTTCGGCCCTATCCGCGAGTTTTCTATGCCCGAATTGGCGAAGCCCGAGAATAAAGAAGTCCTGCCCTGTTCGGCAGGTGTCGAGAAGCCGCAGACGGCTTCCTCGCCGCCATTCGGAGAGGCCGAGATAGTAGAATCGCCGCAAGTTTTCGGCAATGATAAAGGGCGTGTGGCCATGCTTGAGGCATTCCTTAAGCATAATGAGACGTCCGACGCGTCCATTGCCGTCCTGGAAAGGGTGGATTTTCTCGAAGCGCACATGGAAGTCGATGATGTTTTCAAACGTCTTGTCCGCATTCCTGTACCATTCAAGCAGTTTCACCATTTCGTGATGCACGTCCTTTGCCGGGCATGTCTCCATTTCGCCGATCACGTTGTCCAGCCGTTTGTAGTCTCCGACCGCGAACCATTCCTTGCGGCTGTCACTCGTTCCGCTTTTGAGTTGTGCGTGCAGCATCTTGATGTAGCGCTCTGTCAACACCGAACCTGTCGATTCTATCACCAGGTCAATGCAACGGAAATGGTTTGCCGTCTCCACGACATCATCAACAGGGATGTCTTTGGGCAGGGAACCGAGAGTCATCGTCTCGAAAATCCAGCGTGTCTGCTCGTGAGTCAGACGACTGCCCTCCATGTGGTTCGTGTTGTAGGTGAAGTCGATTTGAAGCCGATGGTAGAGCCCACCTGCGATATGTCCGCGTTTTTCTGACTTCAGGACTTCAAGAATGCTTGTCGGCAGATGCTTGGCACGTGGCTTGCGCTGAGGCCGTTCGGCGTTTGCGGGGATTTGCCAGGCTTTACCGAGCAGGTTCACGCCTGGAATATTGCCTTTTTCACAATGGATCTGGACGCTTCGGGGGGACAGTCCCCATCTCTTTGCGGCCTCTGCTACGGTAATATATTCCATTTTCAACTCTCCTGGCGAAATCTTTTTTCTCCGAAACGAAATTTATAAGGTGATTTTTCGATGCGATTTTTCGTTTTTTCATTTCGCTTCCCCCCCCCTGAAGGCGAAAAAATGGTCTGGTTCGGCGGCGCGTTTGCGCCGCCGAAGAATAGTTCTATTGGGAGAGGTTGTCGAGATATTTGCAGGCGGCCAAGGCGGCGATGGCTCCGTCTCCTGTGGCGGTGGTGATTTGCCGAATCGCCTTGGTGCGGCAGTCGCCCGCCACGAAGACGCCTGGCGTGGCGGTCAGGCACTCCTCGCCCGCGATGATGTAGCCGTTTTCGTCAAGCGGGCAGGCGTCGGCGAAAGGCTGGTTTTCAGGAGCCTGGCCAATGGCGACGAAGATGCCGTCCACATCAAAGCGAGAATCGCTGTTTTCGGCGGTGTTGTGGAGTTTCAGGGCGGTGAGTTCGGGGGAGCCGATGAATTCCGTGACAACTGTGTTGTAGATGATATCGACGTTGGGCGTGGCGTTGAGTTTGTCGGCCAGCCGTTTCTCCCCCGTGAGAAACGCGAGGTTCTGGATGATGGTGACCCTGCTGCAGGTCTCGGAGAGGAGCACGGCGTCCTGCATGGCGCTGTTGCCGCCGCCGATGACGGCGACGTGGCGGTCTTTGTAGAACGCCCCGTCGCAGAGGACGCAGTAGGAGATGCCATTGCCCGTGAGTTCATCCTCCCGCGGGAGGCCGAGAGTGCGGTGCTTGGCCCCTGCGGCGACGATGACCGCCTTGGCGTAGTAGGTCTCGCCTCCATCCGTGGAGACCTTCTTCCAGTTTCCTTCGGTGGAGATGGCGGTGACGGCGGCGACGTCCAGGCTGGCCTCCAGGGCCATCACCTGGTCAATGAGTTTGTCCGCCAGTTCACCGCCGCTGACCACGGCAAAGCCAGGGTAGTTCTCGATTTTCGGGGAACGGGTGATTTGTCCGCCGAAGGTGTCCTTCTCCAGCACC
>JAFRLP010000211.1 GCA_017431185.1 Victivallales bacterium
AGCAGCTGGCGGACGCGAACGCCAAGGCGGACGGGCTCAACAAGCAGCTGGCGGACGCGAACGCCAAGGCGGACGGGCTCAACAAGCAGCTGGCGGACGAGAAGGCAAAGCAAGCCGGATTTGACAAGCAGCTGGCGGACGCGAAGGCAAAGGCAGACGAGCTCAACAAGCAGCTGGCGGACGAGAAGGCAAAGCAAGCTGGCTTTGACAAGTTGCAGGCGGATGCAAACGCCAAGGTGGACGCCCTCAACAAGCAGCTGGCGGACGCGAACGCCAAGGTGGACGCTCTCAACAAGCAGCTGGCGGACGAGAAGGCGAAGCAAGCTGGCTTTGACAGGCAGCTGGATGACCTTCGCAAACAGCTGGATGAGGCGAAGAAAGCAGCCTTGGAAGCTGAGAAAAAGGCAAAGGACGCGATTGCCGACAGGGAAAAAGCAAAACGCGACTTGGTAGCGGCTCAGGAAAAGGCCAAGCAAATGAAAGATAGCAGCAAAGATTACATTCAACAATTGAAGGAAGCTTCCAAGAAAATTGAACAGCTGCGGGAGGATTTGGTCAAGGAGGCCAAAAAAAGGGTGGAATTGTATGAAAAGATGGAGGTGCGCGACAATGAGCGGTAACCAATGTCAAACGAGAAGAAACAAGGAAGATTCCAATCAGGTGAGGTAATTGCTGAAAAAACTTGATACACAAGAGTGGGCAAGAGAAACGAAACTTCAGACGTTCCTCAGAAGTGCCTACCAAAAGTCCGAATTCCAAATGTGCCGTTATGTCGTTCGACGAAAAAATATACTTGCGCCGCTCCTTGGGGGCGCTTTGGAGTTCGACACAATTGGCGGAAAGCTATCTGGAGGGGCGCATTGACACAAAGGAAATCTTCGAGCTGGATTGTCGCCAGTTGACTTTTGAGCAAATTATGGCCGAGGACATCTGGATTCAGGACATTCTTCGACGTAGCAACGTAACAAAATCCCCCGAAGCATCCCCTGATGCGCAATTGCAAACGCGACTGGAGGAGTTGCGCAGCCAATTGGAATCGCTACGGTGGAAAGACGCGCAAAGAGAACAAATCTGCAAGGCCATGTGTCAGGAAATCCTGAAGGTAACGGCCCTTTGCTTGCAGGAAACGGCAGTCGGCCAGGAGGCGACTGGTCAGTTTGCCTTCGCAAGGCAGCGCCTGGAATCCATACGCAAACTGGCGGAACAGGTCGTCTCAAAAGGCGAGTTGGCGTCGCTGCCAGCCGTAGACGATGTCTTGAAGAGCGTCGATGTGCTTGCCAAAGCATTTGCGGAGTTGAAAAAAAAAGGCCAGGAATTGGATTCTCGGAAACAAAAGTTCGACGAGACCCTCCAAAAGGAAAAAGAACAACGGGACAAGGCCAAAATGAAGTTCGCTAAGAATGTGCGCAATCTATTCCACACAGGCAAATACGTCTATGTCAAATACACAGATTCCTTAATGCAGAAGACATTGCCAAAAGTCTTTGACGCACTTGGAAAATGCGCGACGTCCGTGGCACCAGATGACGTGCTTGCCTTGTTCTCCGTCCGGGGATTGTGCATTGTCGTAACATACGGCCGGTTCCACATTTGGTCTGCCGCCTCCTCCAAACACGTCTTCGTTCTGTCAACGATTCCGGAGAACCAACTGACTTTAGACAAAGTGAAATTCCTGCCTTTTTCAACACTGCGCTGCCAAGGCGAGAAAGTCAAGATGTTCTGTGACTTTTTCCCCGCCAGGAAAGCGGCAAAAGAGTTTTGCAAAGCTCTGGCTGCGCTGTGCAATCTGAACTTCATTGGCGGCGACTACGTTTCCCGCCTCAATGACATATCACTGCCAACGTGTTTCGGGGATGCCCCGACATAGAGCAAGTCTTAGAGGCCTGGTTTAAATCTTCTATAACCAAGGAGTGTAAGAATGAGCAAGAGTGTTTTTCGGCCTAGAGGAGTTTGGTTTAGACACTGGTGCACAGTTGTCTGTGTAATGGTGTCAGGATGTTTTTTGTGCAATGAGGGCATTGCCGTCACGAACAAGGCGCAGCCTATGCTGGTTCGCTCGGCGATTTGCGACACTTCCTATGGAATGGCGATGGAGAAAGCCATTTTGACGGGAAACATACGCCAGGTCGATGAACTTCTGAAGCAAAATCAAAAGGACATCAATGACGTCATTGTCGTTAACTGGCAACATTCTATTCCTTATCAAGTGCGGTTTTCCGATTCCGAGGCGACCTACTGGACGAGGAGGGCTTATGATCTACATCTCGGAGCGAGTAAGGAGTACAATCAGGATGCGATAAACTACTTTTTGAGTTATCAACCTGGACAGGACTATCAGTTCGAGTACAGTTTGGCTGAAACCTATCAACAGAATTCAGTGGCGGGTAGAACGGGGGACTTTTATTCTATCTCAAACTCAAAGCTTGATGGGCCTAAGCTGCTAGGGGCACCTCTTATGATTGCGGCTCGTGCTCACAACACGTTTATGATGCAAGAACTGCTGAAACGTGGCGCAAATCCCAATGTCTTCATCGAAGTCAAAAATTTCTACCCAGGTGAGAGTCTCTTTAGGGGTGGCATTTGGAGGAATTGTCCACGCAGATACATTTGTGCTCTATTTGACTTGTATATGCGGTTGGAAGATACAAGCCTGGACACGGCGAATGCCTGCGCGAAACTTCTGTTTGAGAACGGTGCTGGCTTCATTCGAATCGAGGATGACTATGGCAGGACGGCAATCTGGGATGCGGCGCGCCTCAGAAGTGTCTTGCTCTTGGAGACAATGGTCAATTGCGGTTTTGATGTGAAGCATAAGGACAATATCGGAAATCATATCTTGGATTATCTAAAATTCGAACCGAACGGAGCAAGCGAGCGAATGCTAGTTCAGTGTTTGGAACGGCTAGCCAAATATGGTCTTCAGTATGATGGTCAAATGCGGCAACCCGAGCATAAGGCGCCAGCGGCGCAGCCTTTGCCACGTGGAGACTTGTTCATCCCTCAAGGGGGCGGACTGACGCCTGGATTTAACTCCATTCGCCCTGAGCGTGCTCCTGACATCAAAGACGTGACCCACGAAATTACGTGCACGACGTGCAAAGGCCGTGGGTGGGTAGCTGGTTTTAAGACAACGACTTATGGCAATATGAAGTCACGCATCTGTCCCGATTGCGGGGAAGTGTCGGCCAGTCATTCCCACGATATTTGCCCAAGCTGCGGAGGAAAGGGGAAGGAGCGTAGATTGAACTAAGGTCTCGCCATAGAATGCAGTAGCGTTTTCAATCTTTTCTTGGAGAAGCAAGATGAGTTCATTGGACAAATTGGGTGTTTTGGCAAGCTGGCTGGGAGTGTTTGGAATTTGGTGCTGTGGACTTTGCTGTACATCTGGATATGGACAGGAAAACACGAGCATACGGGACGGGAATCCGGATCTCGTGCTGCTTGATGCAAGCCAATTTGTTGCCCCATTCCCCGTTGCAGCTGGGTCGGCCCCAATTCAGCAGCGCACAAAACAGGAAGGTGACAACGTGCCGAAAACAGTTCCTGTTTTGCAAGACACGCAGGCTCTGCGGTCAGACGTAAAAGTCGGATGCGTGGTCTGTGGTGGAAAGGGTTGGATTGAAGGATTTCAAGGAACGGAAAGGCACGGACGCGCCAACGGAGCCTTTTGCCAAGATTGTGGAAAGGAGGTTTCCACCTGGCATTCTCACGACAAATGCCCAGGATGCAGCGGAAAGAAACTTTAATGTAACGAAAAATAAAGACAACAGTTTGAGATTTATTTTGAGCAGAAAAATGAGGGGAACTTTTAATCTGATTGTGATTTGGGTGATGTGCGTGTCCGGCATCGTGTCAGGCGGGAATGACGAAGAGAAAGGTAAACAGGCCAACCAGAAGAAGTTCGAGAAGGCAACCCGTCTTGTCGAGAAAGCCAAAAGGATGGTCATCGGCTCCGAATGCACGGACCTCCTGCTATGGGAGGCCAATTCGTTTGTGGAACATGTCAATGGTGTCCTGGACAGCGAAGAACACTCCATAACCGATGACCTGTTTGAAAAACGGGACTACAAGGTCATTTACGTGGACGGGAACATCGCCAGCTTCCGGCTGGAGAAAACGACCTATACTGGTGGCATGCATCCCAATATGGTAGTTACGGTCGGAACAGTGGTGCGGGGGCGAAAGGACTTCCCGCTCAAACTGAATGATATCATGACGCCAGAGCAGACATCGCAGATGTCCGCGCTAATCCGCCAGGCTCTGAGAAGGCACTTCAAGGTGAAGACGGACAAGGCGGTGAGCGAGCAAATGTCCTGCTATACCCCAAAACCGATTGAAAATTTCTATTATGACGCCAAGGGGTTGCATTTTGTCTATAACGAAAACCTGATTATTGACGTCTGCATCCAGTGGCCGAGGCCGTTGTGCGCGCTTAAGAGGCCTGAACCCAATGGGAAAACAGCGCCAAAGGCGAAATAGCAGTTGGCGTACATATTACATCAGTTTGATGATTTTGTGCAACACTATATGAGACGCAGGCTGTTCTGTCAGATTTCGCCATTGTGCTATGAAATCTCCGTGTGGAAGGGATGTGTGATGCGGGTGTTGCGGGACTGGCTGAACCGAGAGCGTTTCTGCAAAGGCAAGTCAAATGAGGCGTTGCCCGTCGTCATCTACAGGCACAGGTCATTGATTCTGCGCCGTCTTGGTAATGTGGACATGCGCCTGCAGGAGAACAAGGCCGTGAACCTCTCGCTGGCCGCGCCGCACATTGACGGTGCGCTGATTCGTCCTGGCGAGACCTTCTCGCTGTGGCGGCTGGTGGGCAGGACAACTGCGAAGAAAGGCTACAGGGAGGGACTTATGCTCAAGCAAGGCGCACCCTCCAGCGGCATTGGCGGCGGACTGTGCCAGCTGAGCAACCTCATCCACTGGCTGGTGCTCCATTCGCCGCTGGAGATCATCGAACGGCATCACCATGATGGCTTCGACCTATTCCCCGACTTCGGGAGGCAAGTGCCTTTCGGCGTGGGGACAAGCATCAGCTATAACTACCTGGACTACCGATTCAGGAACACCACCGACCAGACGTTCCAGCTTCTCGTCAGGGTGGAAGGGGAACATCTATGCGGTGCGCTGCGGGCGGAACGCCCGTTGGATGTGAAGTACCACATCCAATCCAGAGACGAGCACTTTACCCAGGAAGGAGATGTATGGTATCGGGAGGGCGAGGTTTGGCGCACCTGCATCGACAAGGCTACGGGACGTCAAATCTCCGAGGAACCGCTTCAGCGCAACCACGCCAGGGTGATGTACGAACTGCCGCCCCATGCCGGCTCCATTTCAGCAAAGTGTCCCGATTTCCAATTTCACGCAAAGCGGTGACGCAGGAGTGATGTCATTCCATTTGATTATCGTGTTTCGTGAGGGTGGACCCAAGCAGTTTTATTGTCCGCAAATCTCGGGAAAACACGATTTTTCGGCATCATGGAGAGGAAAAGCCGTCTTTCCATGCTAAATTAAAGGTGGTTGCAATTGGGCATGAATGGCTTTTGTCGGCGAAACGCGGAGTTTTTTGCCAGATTCATCCATGTCCAAGGAGTACGGCAACCCCTTTCCATGAACCAAGGACGGTGGCCTCAATGAAAAATCTGACGACAAGCATATACGACTTTGAAAAGCTGCGCAAGGCTGATTATCTGTATGTGGACAAGACGGACTACATCTGGCGTCTGATAGATCCGCCGGGTGAATCCTATTTCCTGTCGCGCCCACGCCGCTTCGGCAAGTCGCTTCTTGTATCGACGCTGAAAGCCATCTTCGAGGGGAGGAAGGAACTGTTCCAAGGACTGGCAATCTACGACAAGCCCTACGACTGGAAGCAGTATCCAGTGATTCACCTGGACATGGCCAACTGTGACGCCCATACGGAGAGTGACCTGCGCGACTATCTTGCAAGGATGCTGAAGCGCCAGGCCAGGCAGCACAACGTCGAGGTTGACGTCCAGCGCAGCCAGCTTGCATCCTCATTCTCCGAACTGATTGAAAAGGTCGCGGGTGAATCTCAGGCCGCCATCCTTCTGGACGAATATGACAAGCCGATTCTGGGGAACATCGCCAAACCCGACGTGACGGCCATCAGAGACACTCTGGCGGATTTCTATTCGCCTCTCAAGGCGGAGATGGACCATGAGCGGTTTGTTCTGGTGACGGGAGTGAGCAAGTTCAGCCATGTCTCGCTGTTCTCCAAGCTGAACAACCTGACGGACATCACGCTGGACGCCGACTATGCTGGAATGCTGGGCTTCACCGAAGATGAGGTGAGAGAGTATTTTGCGGACAGAATTGACGAGGCGGCGAAAAGCAAGGGAATCTCCACAGACGAGCTGATGAGGATGCTTCTTGTCTGGTATGACGGCTACCGTTTCTCGAAGGCTGACATCCACGTCTGCAACCCCGTCTCCATCTCCAGTTTTTTCGGGAAAAAATACGAGTTCGACAACTACTGGGGAACGACTGGCGTGACCACGGTGCTGTTCGAGCTGGCCAAGACGATGCGATTCAATTTCGAGCAGGCGCTCACTGTCCCCGTCTCCTCCCTCGCCTTCGGCGCGTACGAGGTGGAGAACATCGACCCCCTTGGACTGCTCTGGCAGACAGGCTACCTGACGATCAAGGAGGTTCTGCCAGGTCCCATGGGGTCGAGCATGTTCATGCTCGGCTTCCCCGACCACGAGGTGGAGGAAGCCTTCAACACCCAGTTGCTGGCCTACTACAGCGGATACAAGGACGCAGCGATGTCATCCTTGGTCTTCAGGCTGACGGACGCGATGCGGCGCGACGAGGTGGAGCAGTTCATGACAACGCTGCAGTCCTATTTCGCCAGCATACCATACGACATCCGCGGAGGGGACGAGCACTACTACCAGACCATATTCTTCATCACCTTCCTGCTTCTTGGAAGCAGCATTGAGGCTGAGTCAAGGACCAGCCAGGGCCGCATCGACGCCTGCGTCCGCACGGCGAAGACGGTATTCATCTTCGAGTTCAAGCTGGACAAAAGCGCCGACGAGGCCGTCGGTCAGATTCTCGACCGCCGCTACTACGAGAAGTTCCAGAACTGCGGACTGCCAATCCGCCTGATTGGCGTGAACTTCGACTCATCCAAGGGCCACATTGACGGCTGGGAGGAGGGTACACTGGCTTCAGGGAAGTGATATTGCTCATAGGATTATTGGAGCGTCTGGGAGGTCTGCTCAAGTACTGCCCTCAAGTACTGCCACAGGGGGCGAAGGGCTGCATGAGGGATTTTGGTTATACCGCCATAGAGGCAGTTCCAGCCAGATGGAAATTCACCCGTAGGATTGGGGCATCCATTGGTCCCACGAAGCGAGACCTTTATGGGAGACGCATATCCCGCCTGTTTTTGAGTACAATTACAAGGCGCGGGGCATTTTCCACGCCGCCCGAAGCCACATCATATTTCCCGAAACGCCATAAAGGTCTGGCGATGGCGTTTTCCTGTCAGGATGCCATAAGCGAATGATTTTTCCACCTAAAATTCGGTTGCGGAGCGTTATTTTACGCAATTCTTTTAACTCCGAGGGCAATAGGGGCAATAGGGACAACAATGCCTTGTCCCTATTGCCCCTATTGTCCCTTTGGGTTGATCAAGTTTCCAATCAACCTATAGGCCAGTGGGGCTATTTTCCGAATTCGTCGGCGTGGGGGCGGAAGTCAGGGTTGTCTTTCTTGACCTGCTCCGACCATTTGACCACCTCGCGCGCTTCGGCGATGGTGATGGGGTAGGGTTTTCCCTCGCGGATGGCCTCGTAGAGATGCAGGTAGTTCTTTTGGGTGTCCTCGCCGTTGGCGGGTTCGACCATGATGGTCTTGCGGATGTTCTTGAGTTTGTAAACGGTGCCGAAACTGGAACCCAGAGGCGGTGACTCGCGGTTGGGTTTTCCCGTGGGCAGTTCCTGGGATGGCTCGACATACACCATCCTGAAGTCATTGTCGTCCCCAATCAGGGTTCCTCTGGAGCCATAGACGGTGTAGATGGGTGCGGGGATGGCCACGCTGTCGGAGATTTCCATATCGACAATGCGTCCGTTTTTCCCAGTGAAGACGATTTTCACGTGGTCTTCGGCTGGGCCGAAGGAGTGGATGCGGCGGAGTTTGCTCCATACGGATTTGACAGGTGACTCCAGCAGACGCAGGCTCTGGTCAATGATATGCGGTCCCCAGTTGTTCAGTTGGCCACCGCCGCAGTCGGAGATGGACTGCCAGTCTTTCCGGAAGGAGAAACTGTCACGGCAGATTTTGATTTCAAAGATTTCCCCCAATACACCGCTGTCCATGATTTCCCGCAGGTGGTTGAAGGCTGGTTCAAAGCGGCGGTTGTGACGCAGGTACAGTTTGCCAGGGTATTTGGCTGCGGCGCGCGCCAGTTTGTCGAAGGCGGCCAGCGTCAGGGCGACGGGTTTTTCGCAGAACACGTATTTGCCCGCCTTGAGTGCGCGGATGGCGTAATCGACATGCTGCGGTGAACGCACCGCCACCGCCACGAGTTCCACCTTGGGGTCAGCCAGGAACGCCTCGCCATCGGTGTAGGTTTTGGCGTTGGGGCAACTCTTGAGCAGATGCTCAAAGCGGGTGGGGTCAATGTCGCAGGCCGCCACGACCTCGAACTTGTCCGAGTAACGGGCGATTTCGGGCAGATGCATCCCGAAGCCAGCGCGTCCAATTCCCCAGATTCCAACACGGATTCTTTGATTTTTCTTGGCAGTCATGATTCGATTCAATTTTGCGTTTTCCAGTTCTGCACGGCAGCCATGACCTGCCGCAGAGGAATCCCCGCGGCAATGGCGACATCCCTGGCGGAGTCGTATTCGGGAACGATTTCCCTCGTTCCACCAGGACGATGGACGATTTTGGCGGACACCTCGCCCCAAGGAGTCTTGACGGTGGTCTTTTCGCGGGAAAGCAGGTAGCGCCGGCGTTCCGCGACACGCACGCCTATGGAACTGGTGTGCTCCAGAATGAGCGAGGCCAGCCTGGACTCGTCCTGGGGACGGCATAGCGCCTGCAAGGTGACGGCTGGCCGGTTCTTCTTCATCTGCGCTGGCGAGAAGCAGACGTCGAGGGCGCCCGAGGCCAGCAGCAGTTCCTGGGCATGGCCGAGGGTCTCCGGCGTCTGGTCGTCAATTTCGCAACGCAGTTCGCAGACTGTATCGGTGGGCAGCGTGTTCTCGGCGGGAGTCTCGAAGAGCAGTGTGCGCACCACATTGGGCATCAGGTCAAAGTTCTTGGAGCCGTGACCGTAGCCAGTGCCCTTCAGTTGGAACGGCATGGCGGGAAGCGTCCCTTCCGAAAGGGTGACCAGCACAGCCGCGCCAGTGGGCGTGGTCAGTTCCGACTGGATGGGCAGGCGCGTCACGACCTGGCCTTCCAGCAGACGCGCCGTGGCGGGCGCGGGGACGGGCATGACGCCGTGGGCGCACCGAACTGTGCCATGCCCAATCTTGTGTCCTGCGCAGTAGATATGCTCGACGTCGAGTTGCTCCAGAGCCAGGCAGATGCCGAAGATGTCGGCGATGGAATCCACGGCGCCCACCTCATGGAAATGAATCTCCTCCACCGACTTGCCGTGGATGGCTGCCTCCGCCTCCCCCAGACGGCGGAAGATGGCGGAGGCACGTTCCTTGGCGCGCACAGGGGCGCCGCTGTTGCCCAGCATGGCCAGGATGTCGCTCAACCCGCGGTGTTCATGGTGGTGATGGTGGTGCTCGCCCTCGTGGTGGTGTTCGCCCTCGTCCTCGTGGTGATGCTCGTCCTCGTGGTGGTGTTCGCCCTCGTCCTCGAGGTGATGGTGATGTTCGCCCATGCCCTCGTGGTGATGCTCGTCCATGCCCTCGTGGTGGTGATGGTGGTGCTCGCCGTCGTGGTGGTGCTCGCCCATGCCCTCGTGGTGGTGCTCGCCCTCGTCCTGTGCCTCGTGGTCGTGGCAATCAGGGTGGTCGTTGTCGATGACTCGGAGGTAGCCGCAGGTGATGCCATGGGGGCAGAGGGCGCGATGGAACTGGAGGGTGACGTTCAGTCCGCACTGCTGCAGGCCACGCTGGACGGCAACCGGGTCTGCCCCCAAATCAAAGAGGGAGGCCAGTATCATGTCCCCCGCAGCCCCTGACAGCGGGTCTATGCTGATGCAACGCATGTTCTGTCGTAGGATTGAAGTGTTCTGAATCTCTCACTCCTGGGAGGCCGCGGCGAACTTCTTCGCGAGCGTGGCGATGGTGTCGATGTCACTGATGGTGAAGGCGGTGGTGAGGGTGGCCACATTCCCTTCCTGGGCTGCCTTGAGGCTGTTGACGAAATTCAGGGGGGTGGTGATGCCCATCATGGGAGCCAGGCTTGGCAGCATGGGCAGAACCATGCCGTCCAGGAACTGGGTCTTAAAGGCGGTCGCGTCGGTGGCATTGCCCGCCTGGAAGAGCAGATTCAGGGGCAGCGCGTTGTCCTCCAGGGAGAGAGACATGGCGAAGCCGGTGAGTTTGGAGCAAGGCTCCATTGCCGCGCCCATCATGGGATTCTCCGCGTCATTGGCCTTGTCCACAAGTTTTTTCTGCATCTCTGGCGTGATGTCAACCAGGACTTGGGCGATTGACGTGGCTGGGGCCTTTGCGGAGGCGCGCAGGGCGGACATCCTGTCGGTGAGGGCGACGGACTGCCTGGCCTGATAGCGTTTCAGGATGTCCTGAAGCACATTGGCCGGACGTGCCGCCAAGATGGTCTTTCCCCCCTCCACCAGGGCGATGGCGTCGCTGACCTCTTCTATGGCGACCTCGATAAAGGGGATGCCGGCTGCTGTGCCGTCTTTGAAGGTGGCCTCCTTTCCTGCCTTCGACGCCTGCTCCGCGATTTCCTTTTTGATTTCCTGCAAGGTGAGGGCCGTGTTCAATTCGTTGATTACGCAGAAATCATTGCCCTGGGGATAGTTGGAGCAGACCTGCATATAGAGGCTTTTGCACTCCTTTTTCTCCTTGGAGAGATTCTGGAACGCATTCATCATGCAGGAGGATTTCCCTGACCTGCCGGCGGGGACTTTCTGAGTGAGTTTGGACAGCATGGAGTCGCTTTGGCTGATGGACTTGAGTTTGTCGGCCATTGGCCCCTTGCCGGACACGTCCTGGTTGATGAGGAGAACGGTCGTGCCGGGGAGGATGGCGGCTGCGCGGGCAGCCTCATCGGCAGTGGCGGCCAGCGTGAGGAACTGGAGGGAAAACAGGCAAAGCAGAAGGATGTTCTTTTTCATGTTGCGGTGTAGTGGGTGTTGACGTTGATGGGGCAGATGACGCAAAACTCAGCCACGGATGGACTCCAGGTCCTCCTTGGTGAGCAATGGCTCGAAATCCTGTTTGTTGGTGGCCTTGGTATAGGCCTCGGCGGCGGTGATTTTGCCATCCTTGAGCAGGCGCATCAGGTCGCCGTCCATTGTCTTCATGCCCATGCCGGCGGACTGTTCGATGATGCTTCGGATGTTGGCGATGGCGCCCTCGCG
>JAFRLP010000212.1 GCA_017431185.1 Victivallales bacterium
ATTCGGCAGGGCAGAATTCGGCCATCCCGAAAGGCTAACGGTGTGAGGAAAGGATGCATGGTCAGACGCTCAATCCCAGCGGCAACTGTTCGCCCAGCAGACCGTTGTGCAGGGTTGCTGTGTCCTCCTGGAGCTGGAGGGGGAGGTTTGCCCAGGGGGAGTGGCATTGGGTCAGGTGCCGGGCGACGTCTTGACGGGTCGGTTCCGAAAGGTCAATGGTGCGCATGCCTGTGAGACGGCAGGCATTGGCCAGCGCGAACAGGGCTGTAGGCGGGTTCCCCGACTGGTTGACCCGCTCCAGCAGTTTATTCACCAGAGGCTCCCATTTGTCCGCAGGAACCACAGTGTCCCAGGTGCCGTGGAACAGTTTGCGTCCCGCCAGGCGGGCGATGGGCCAGAATTGGGCCTCCTCCATCCGTCCTTTGTGCAGTAATGCCTGGAGCAGTTTGAGTTTGTGCTGCCAGGGGAGACGCTCCAGGGAGGCCGCCGTTCGCCAGCACTCCAGGTTAACCTGGTCGTTGGCGCGCATGATGGCCGAGCCATCCCCCCCCAGCAGTTGCTTCTGCAAGGCGGAGAGGATTTGAGCCTGCTGTCCCGGACGCAGGCCAGGCGCGATGCGTCTCCAGAACACCAGCCATTGGGAGTGTACGGCGGGCTTGCGGGGATGCACTGGTCCTGCCAGCCACAGTTTCCAGGCAAGGGCGGCGCGCCATTCATCCCCTGTCACGCCGATGCCAGGGCGAAGCAGGAAACCGCAGAGATTCAGCCAACGTGCCTCGTGCGCCTCGGTTGGATTGCGCCATTCGGGATGGGCGAGCAGGCCGTCTGCCAGAAGACGTAGCAGGGGACCTCCCCACTCCTGGCGGGAGGCTCCCAGGGCATTCTCCAAATCCTTGAACAGGGATGGGTTCGGGTCTGGCTTGGAAAAATGCCCTTTCAGCAGTGCAAGGGCAGATTGGACTGCCGTCTCATCGACCATGATGCCTGCGGCGGGGGGGCGGTTTTCCTCGCCTCTGAGGTCAAAGGTCAAGGGGAAGCGATGGCCTGTGGCGGGCAGTTCGCACCAGACGCGGAGTGCGCCCGTCTCTTCCAGGCAGGAGACGATGGTGGCCTCAACCTCCTCCGCATCCTGTCCCTTCCCGTATTTGAGGACCGTCTCCAGCGGGGGAAGGCGGGTGAGGGTGTCGTCCTTGTCGATGAAGTCGCCCAGTCGGTCGCCCAGCCTGGTGGAACTGGCGTAGATGGGGAAGGCGACCGGCTGGTTGGTGCGCAGCCGCAGGCGCTGGGGCAGTGGTTGCGGTACGCCTTCTTCGGTGTCTCTGGGCATGGCGCAGAGCAGACGTGAGCCAGATTGTCCGTCGACTTCGAGGAAAAGCGCGCGGGCAATGCCGCCTTTGACCCTCACCGACCGCCCCAGTCGCACCAGACCGTAGTTGGCCGCGCCCACGGACACCGCCAGGCTCAGGTCGGGCGAGGTGAGGGCGACGGGACGCAGCCCTGTCCACTGCTCCAGGCAGTCCAACACCCTTTCCCGCAGGATGGCGGGAAGCATGGTGCCTCCGTTGAAGAGAACGAACTGGCAGGCAGGGCACTTGCCAGGCGGTGTGTCATCCGTGTGCGCGGTACGCAGGAAATGCAGCAGATGGCGGGTGATTGCGGGGTCAGAGGCGTATGGCAGCCCCATCTCCTGGATGCCCTGGCTGCGGGCGGGTGGCTGCGAATCCTCTGGCAGCAGCGGAAAGAAGCCCTCCAGCAGGATTCGTGTCAAGTCGGAGGATGAAAGGGTGCAGGTCTTCATGGCGGCCAGCAGGCTGCTGCCTGTGCCTGCCAGGCGGATGGTGATTTGCTCTGGCGCGTGTTCGGAGAGCAGTGTCTCCTTGGCCTTCCGACACTCCTGGCATAGACTGCTCCAGCGGCGTTGGGTGAGTTTCTCCCGCCAGGTCTGCTCGACGTGTCTGGCCAGCGCCATGTCCATGTTGTCCCCGCCCAGGAGCAGGTGCGTGCCCACGGACGTGCGCCGCAGGGTGCCGTTCCGTTCCAGGTCAATGATGGAGAAGTCGGAGGTCCCCCCGCCGATGTCCACCACCAGAATGCGTGAGCCGACGTGTACCTCCTGCTGCCAGGTCTGCTGATGGGCGGCCAGCCAGCAGTAGAAGGCGGCCAGCGGCTCCTCCAGCAGAGTGACGTGAGACAGCCCTGCCAGTCGGGCCGCCTGCAAGGTGAGTTCGCGCGCCGTTTCGTCAAAGGAGGCGGGGACTGTCACCACCACGGACTGCGCCTGCAGGAGACAAGGGTCGCCATGTTCGTCCAGTTCTTTGGCGAAACGCCAGTTCCAGGCGTCCTTCAGATGGGCGAGGTAAAGGCTGGAGGCCGCGACGGGGGAGAGCATCTGCCCCCCAAGGCCGCTGCCCCAGGGCAGTATCGGATTGAGGCGGTTGACGCCGGCGTGGGCCAGCCAGGATTTTGCCGAGGCGACCAGACGTTCAGGCACCTTTGCCCCCTGGTCGCGGGCAAAGACGCCGACAGCCTTGTCCGATTCCCGATTCCACGGCAGAGCCAGTGCGCCTGGCGGCAGGTCGTATGTCCCTGGCAGGTAGCAGAAGGAGGGCAGCAGGGGCGAACCGCTGCTTTGGCCCGGGGATACCAACTGCTCGACGGAAAATTGCTGAAGGCGCAGTTCCGGGTCTTGGCGGTCAACGTAGCAGAGGGAGCAGTTGGTGGTGCCTAAATCGATGCCCACCAGGTAACGGCTGCTTGTTTGGGGAGGTAAATCCATGGTTTAGCGGGAGAAATGCCAGTACGCTTTTCCCGTGGTCGCATCTCCGGAGGGGGCGGATAGCCAGGTGGCGGATTCCTCGTCCCAGGAGAAATCACCGTCTTGCACGAAATTCGTCTCCGCGCCCAGCACTGGTCCGACCAGGTTCCAGCCTGGCGTGGGGGGGATGGCGTTTTGCCCCAGGGCAGAGACGGTGATGTTGTGCGGAGCGCTGGCGTGCCAGACTATAAAGCCTGTCCCTGCCTGGATGATTTCCCTTGCGTCCTGAGTCCAGCCATTGCCTTGCCAATACCAGGGTTTCGCGCCGAAAATCTGTTCGAGAGTCTCAGCGTAGATGGCGACTGGGGTGGAGAGCAGAGTCCAATCCGTGGATGTCGTGGATGCGTTGCGCCAGAGAGTCGTGGCCTCAAGGGTGATGGTGGCGGCATAGAGTTCCAGGCTGAGTTCGGAACCTTTCCCCTCCACGAGATTCGTGGCGGAGGTGGCGAAGGCGACGGAAATCCCGTCCGCTGAAATGGCAGGGGGGAATCGGTTGGCGGTGCTGTCCAGGTACTCTCCGTCTGGGGTGGCGGTGAGCAGCGTGTCCTTGTCCACTGTCAGGTCACGGCGGTAAAGTTGGTAGGGGGTGGAGGCGTCAGGCTGTTTGTAGAAGGCGATGAATAGTCCGTTTGCGGCAAGAACGGGTTTGTTGGCGTCCG
>JAFRLP010000213.1 GCA_017431185.1 Victivallales bacterium
ATGAAATCCGTGTATCCCCAGGCGCGCGTGTTGGGACTGCGCCAGTTGTTGCGTGCCGGACTGCCCAGGTAGCAGATGCGCCGATGCCCGAGACCATAGAGGTGCTCCAGCATGAGCCGCGCGCCGGTCTCCTGCTGCAAGGAGACGAAATTCACTGGTAACGACTCCAGATTGCTGAACACCACCAACGGCAACTGGCGGTCAAGCGTTGGACGAAGCTGCTCCAAATGCTCTCGGGTGGTGATGGGACCGCAGACAATTCCGCAGACCCGTCCCCCGAAGAAACTCTCCTGAGCCAGCCGAAGGCGCTCGTCGCTGCTTTTGCCCAATGCCAGCAGCATTGTCAGACCACGTTTGGCAAACAGGTCTGCCAGTTCACTGGTCAGCAGGCTATACCAGGGATTCGCGATGTCAGAGGTGATCAGCAGTCCGACCGCATCCTTGATGTTGGTCCGCAATGACCTTGCCGAAATGTTCGGAACATATTTGCGTTCACGAGCCAATTCACGCACGCGGGCAACCATGGCGGCGCTGATCCGCCCTTGCCCATTCAGGGCCTTCGCCACTGTCGCCGTGCTCACACCCAACTCCTGCGCCAGGCTGGCTATGGTCACCGTTTGCATTATCTATTTCCCCAAAAAGCCGTTTGGTTAATCGATTACCCTAATATTATACCATCGATTTTGTGAATTTTCAAGCAGTGGAGGCGTTTTTTAACCCAAGTGTGCGATTCACTTCATTTGCATAACGCCATGTCTTCCAATGGTACGCAATCACCGCCAAAATCCGTTGATGAACCCGATTTTTCGGTAATGCGGAGAGGAAAAAACGTCTTTCCATGCTAAATTAAAGGCGGTTACGGTTGAATACGGGCGATTTTCCACTGTGGGGCGAAGACCGCAACGAGGTTTTGCCCGTGTCCACACGGAGTCCGACAGTCCCATTTCAGACAAATGACGGTGGCTTTTATGAAGGATTTGACGACAAGCGTATATTCATTTGAGGACCTGATTCAGGGAAATTTCCTCTATGTCGATAAGACGGAATACATCTGGAAACTGATAAAGCCTGCCAAGGGCATGTATTTCCTGTCGCGTCCGCGTCGCTTTGGCAAGTCACTGCTTGTGTCAACGTTGAAGGCCATTTTTGAAGGGAAGAGGGATTTTTTCAAAGGGCTTGCCATCCACGACAAGCCTTACGATTGGGCTGTTTACCCTGTCATTCACCTGGACATGAGCGGACGCGACTTCAGCACTGTGGAGAAAATGGAGGAGAGGCTCAAACTCATTCTCCAGGAGCAGGCTGAACTGAATGGCGTTACGTTGCAGGATGCAGCCCCCGACACGATGTTCCATGAACTCATCAAGACCCTGCATGACAGGAAAGGCGATGTTGTCATCCTTCTTGACGAGTATGACAAGCCCATTCTGGGCAACATCTCCAGGAAGGACTGTCCCGAATTCCTCGCGTTGCTCAAAGTGTTCTATTCCGTGATAAAGGAGAAGGCGGGAATGCTTCGCTTCGCCCTGGTGACAGGCGTGAGCAAGTTCTGCCATGTGTCGCTGTTCTCGGACCTGAACAACCTCACGGACATCACGCTGAAGCAGGACTACGCAGCAATGCTGGGCTTCACGGAAGAGGAGGTTCGGAAATGTTTTGCCGAGGCGATAGCGGATGCCACCAGGCTTCGGGGAATCTCCGAAGACGAATTGATGAGAGGAGTGCTCGAATGGTATGACGGCTATCGTTTCTCAAAGGCCGAAGTCCATGTCTGCAATCCCGTCTCCATTACTCAATTCTTTGCAAACAACTGCGAGTTTGACAACTACTGGGGTACAACTGGCGTGCCCACGGTGCTGTTTGAGTTGGCCAGGATGACGCGCTTCAATTTTGAGCAGGCGCTCTCCGCTCCCGTCTCCTCCCTTGCCTTTGGCGCGTATGAGGTGGAGAACATTGACCCGCTCGGTCTTCTCTGGCAGACTGGCTATCTCACAATCAAGGAAGTTCTGCCTGGTTCCATGGGCTCCAGTATGTTCATGCTCGGCTTTCCTGACCATGAAGTGGAAGACGCATTCAATACCCAGTTGCTGGCCTACTACAGCGGATACAAGGACGCCGCCATGTCATCCATGGTATTCAGGCTGACAAGCGCAATGCGGCTTGATGACATGGAACTGTTTATGGTGACGCTTCAGTCTTTCTTCGCCAGCATTCCCTACGACATCCGTGGTGGGGACGAACACTACTACCAGACCATTTTCTTCATCACTTTCCTGCTTTTGGGAAGCAGCATCGAGGCGGAATCAAAGACCAACAATGGCCGAATTGACGCCTACGTCCGAACCGCGAAGTCAGTTTACATCTTCGAATTCAAGCTGAACAAAAGTGCCGAGGAGGCCGTCGGCCAGATTTTCGACCGCCGCTACTACGAGAAGTTCCAGAGTTGCGGTCTGCCCATCCGCCTTATCGGCGTGAACTTCGACTCAACCAAAGGCCGCATTGACGGATGGGAGGAGGGGACGCTGGCTGTGCGCTAAACCTTTTTCCACAAGAAAGAAGTAAGAACTTACCCTAATCGAGTATAGCAGAGAACTGCACTCTGAATTCCCTTTCCCTGATTGAGAATTTTCTCCTGTTTTTTGTTTATGCTTGTTTGTGCAAATCGTATCTTCCAAGGCGGACAGGGCCGAAAAGCCCGCCCGTCAGGGAGTCCTGTTCGAATTCACGCTGCCTCGTTTCGTAAGGCGAACGGGGCGGGAAATCATTCGATATCCGTTCGTCCACGCCTGGCGCCGCCAGAGCATTGGCCAGCGTATTGGAAACGGTAATCTCCAGCACGTTGCGCCCTTTTTTCAGCGCGGAAGCCAAGGGAAAACGGAACGGGGCGCGGAAGGCGAAGCCAAGCTTCACCTTGTTCAGCGTAACCGAAGCGCAGAAACAGACCTTGCCAAGATCAAGCGCCAATTCTGTGCGCTCCGTGTAAAAGGTTGTCCGATAGACCGTATCGCCGCTGAAATCCTTGCCCAGGACCGGCGCCCAGTCGCCGAGTTCAGCAGGGACGGCTTTTTCATGGCAGGGGCGGCTCTCGAAATCGCTTTCCGCCACGACGTGCTTTCGGATAGGCCTCAGCGTCCAGGGACCGCAGAGTTCTTCATCCGGCACAAAACGGGGCAGTTCTTTCTTCCCTTCCTTTCCCGTCAGGAAAAAGGCCGAGCCGAGGGGCTCGAAATGCCAGCGGAACGAAGGCGATGTCAGGCGGTATTCCGAGAGATCGTTCAAGTCCAGATGGAGCACAGGGGATTCCGGCAGGGTCAGCGTGACATCCAGCGCGTCGGTTCCCTCGTTGACGCAGAAATAGATCATCCTGCTGCCCCATTTGCGCTTGCAGACGCGGAGCATGGGCGCGGCGGGCTCGACTTTCAGCAGCGGGACAGGCGCGGAGGAGGAAAATTGTTCCACGGCGGTCCGGACTTTTTCAGGAAGGAACCGGGAGGTCGGCATGGAGAGGGAGTGGTATCGCATTTGGCCAACCTGGAGAATTCCGTCGTGGATTTTCGCTTTTTCCAGCGCGTCGTCATCGACGAAATCGAAGTCGCATTGCGTCTGAATCAGAGAGTCGGCCAGCCTCCGCCGATCCCGTGTGGCCTTTTCGGCAAATTCGCCTCCTGCCCACAGAGACCGCATGTCAAAATACAGGGCGTTGGGGACGATTGGAGTTCCGCGGGTCAGAAGCCAGGCGGCACGGGCCGTCTTCTCATGCAGGCGCCGCGAATACTTCCACAGCGGATCGACGGGGCCGAAGTGAGGACGGCATCCGAAAATGAAGTGCCGTCGGTGTGTGAGGGCGATTTTGCTGAAGACCAGCGTATTGACTCCGCGGACTAGCATATAGTCAACTAGAAACTCGCGCTGTTCCGGAGTCAGACCGTTGCCGTAAACGGCGAAGATTTCCCCCAGCGCCTGCTTCCGTCCAGCCTGATGTGCAATGGACGAGGCGAATTTCGGAAACTGCCGGTTCTCCTGTCCGGGAAACACCTGCCGCCAGATGGCATCCACGCCTGGCAAATCCAGCGCCCGCAGGGAGCGCATGATGTGTCCGTGCCCATGGCAAACCGCCAATTCCGGCTCATTCTCTCCGCCGAAATGGCCGCCGCTCAGGATATGGTGCTTTCGGCACCAGGCGCGGATGGGCAACAGGAACCTTTCAACGAATAGTTTCGAAATCAGATCCTGGAAGTCGATTTTCACCGATTCCGACGCGGTGCCTCCTTCATGGCTTCGCAGGAATACCCGTCGGCGGATGCGAGGCCCGGCGCGCAGTTCCAGATTGCCGTCACGCCCGGTTTTCTCAGTTTTTTCAGCAGAAATTCCCGCTGTTTCGGCGAAACAGAGAAGGCATTCAAGAAAATAACCGTCCGATAACTCTTTTCCTCCTCTAGGAAGTCTTTCAGTGTCGTCCAGTCGAAGGAACAGCCGGAGAAGGTCAGTGTCTGGAACGGATGATTTATCAGGCCGTATGCAATGGGGTTGTTTTCTTTGAAGACGGCGGAGCCCTGCATCCAGATCTGATTCGGATCCACCACAACCACCGTGTCCGAGGCGTTTTCCGGCGAGTCCTGGAAGAACCTGTTCCATAGCCCTATGCTTTGCCGAACAGGTGCCATGATTTCGTCACAGAGGAACCATTTTGTATCCCGTCCAAAATCCACCAGATGATACGTGCTTCCGTTGAACAGGCTGTTGCCGATGACTTTTGTGATGGTGGCGCGGGTCTCGTCCGGCGTTTGGCAGCGCCATTGCTCCTCGCCGCCGAGATGTGTGCGGATGTCCGCCTCGATGCTGGTGAACATGCCGTGCTTTCGGAGCGGCATGCTTGCAACGCGGTGAATGCCATCGGTCAGATTGTACCCCACTGTGGTCGCCATAAGATAATCGATGTGCGGAGACTCCAGAAGTGGCTCGAAATTGGCTGTGCTGCCTTCAGGCGTATAGCCGAGCATCAGATAGCCGTGAAACGCTCCGGCGAGACGGCCCGGGAAATAACGCTTGACCGCTTTCCCGAAAGACACCACCATATCGCAGAACTCGCGGTGATAACAGCGGTAGTAGTCGGCCAGCCGGCAGTCCCGGGGATCCGCGCAGTTCCGGATGAATGTTCCGGAGCCGAGACGCTGAATCTGATCGGGAACGGTTGCCGTTTGCAGCGTTGCCTCTGGATCGTTCCATGCCTTCTTAAGGTTCTCGTCGGTGGCGTATTTTTCTGTGAGATAGCGCCGAAAGGCCTCCGTCATGCGTTTCCCTGTATCTGGCATGGAGTGACAGCCGTAGGGCATTCCGTCGCCGGAACCGCCGTATCCCAGATGCATTGCGGCCACGCGCCGTCCCCATGGCTGACGCAGCGAGAAATCCGCCAGGGCGCGGACGAAGCTTTCGAGGACTTCCTCCCGATATTTTTTTGATGCCAGGGAATTGGCCTGCGGATTGTACCAGTAGGTCCAGCTGATGTATGCGGGATTTTCCCGTTTGACGGCATATTCCTGACATTCATCGGGATTCTGTTCCAGCCACTGCTGCAGCGGATTGCCACGGTAGGAAAAAATAATCTTCGCATCGGGAACAATCGCCAGCAACCTGCGGATTGTCAGATCAAGCGAGTGAAAATCATAATGTCCGATGCCCGTACCGTAGTACTGGTCATTAACTACGATTACATAAAAGTTGAGACCTGCTTCTCCTCCCTGCCTTACCATGTCTTCCCCCTCAGGAACGCTCAAATCGACCGTCGAGAAAATATAGGGCGGGTAAATGTGGCCGTTGAACTGAATCCCTGGAGTTTGTTTATGATAGACGGCCTTCACATCGGGCCTCTCCGGCTCGGAAAGCAGTTTTTCCTCTGGAAAGCCGTGCGTGAAGATGTCTGCATAGCGCTGATACTCTTTCGGTGTGCAGTAGATGCGGGGAACATCGCCGTAGATGCTCCAGTTCTTTTTGCGGACATCGCCCATTTCCCAGGCGGGCGCCCAGGCGGAATCATCGAAATCCGGTTTCTCCCAGTTCCTCGGGGCTTGACTCGAGGCGCGAAACTGCTTTGCTGAACTTACCAATTCCTGCCTTGTCCCGTCAGTGAACTCAATTTCTCCACGCAAGATGAAGCCTCGATGGGAACGGCCAGTTTTCATTCCACCGATGGCAATCACGTTTTTTCCGTCCCGGAGAAGATGGGCTATCTCTGTTCCGTTTGCCTTCACATGTCCACGGAAATACCGGAATTCCTCCCATGGCGTCAGGTCGATTTGCTTGCCGTTGACAAAAACACTGGTCGGCCCCTCCAGAAATGTATAGAAGAAAGCCCGTTTGACCGCTTTCTCCAGGACGAATCCGTTTCGGAAAAAGGCGGTTTCTGGAATATTCTCTTTTGGGCCACACCAGAGCCATTTCGCTTCTGATACGGAATCCGGCAGTCTCAAAACCTCATTTCCGTGCAGATGGGAAGGCAGTAATCCGGCCAATATACACAGCAGGGCAACCAGTTTTTTCAACTTTTTCATTGCTTCTTTTCTCCAAGGCAGGGCAACCAGTTTTTTCAACTTTTTCATTGCTTCTTTTCTCCAAGCTGGCGGAAACTCCTTCATGAAAATTAAAAAACTTGCAATCCTTCAGGACGGCATTATATTTTATTCTGGAAGATAATATAGCATAATCCAAGCAGTATTGAAATGTCAATTCTTTTCTAAAAAAATGTCAATTCTTGCAAAAGGAGTCCCGTGAAATGCCCAGTTACCGTGAAGATATCACCAAAGACAAGTGGATGCACCGCCCCGAAATCCAGCTTGTCAAGTACAATATCGATATGGAGATCCGACAGTGGAATGTACCCGAGAAACGGAACAATCCTTTCTTTTACTGCTACTGGAACAAAACTTCGGGCGCCGAGATCCACGTAGGCGGCAAGGTCTATCCCCTCACGCCGGAATACATCATGCTGATACCGCCGAATTTGGAACACAGCCCCGTCCAGAAAGAGTCCTTCAACCACAGTTTCATTCATTTCATTGCGCTCTCGCCCTTCGATTCGATGAACAGCATCGAACTCATTCCGGCGAAAGAATATGTCCATCTGTTCCGGCGGTGCGAGAGCGAGGACAGGACGGTGCTTTCCCTCTATGCGCTGATCTTCGAACTACTTCTGCGAATCCCGGAGGAGCGCTTCGGACGTCGTATGATTCGGGATGAACGGATTTTCCATGCCTGCCGCCTGATTTCCCTTTACTGCGGCAGGAATCTCCAGCTGGACGGTCTTGCGAGGAAACTCAATATGTCGGTCAGCAATCTTTGTCACCTTTTCAAGCAGGAAACTGGTGTCTCCCCGATCCGCTACGCCATGGAACGGCGGCTTGAAAGAGCGCTGATCCTGCTCGGTGACTCTCACCTTTCCATGGAAGAAATTGCGGAGAAAACGGGCTTTGCCGACCGTTATCATTTTTCCAAGGCCTTCAAATCCCGTTATGCAACAACACCAGTTCAAATGCGAAAGGACCTATTCGCCCCCCTCCGCCCTGAATAGTCTCTGGACGGGCATTCAATCAGGAATTGAAAATCTTGCGGGTGCCGGCTGTATTTTGGGGAAAGACGTGATACATTATTCCATCATCAACCCACGTCATTCACTATGAATCACCACGAATTAGAGCGTCGTCGGACTTTTGCCATCATTTCGCACCCGGATGCGGGCAAGACCACTTTAACCGAGAAACTGCTGCTGTACGGCGGAGCCTTGCAGGCGGCGGGTTCGGTGCGGGCAAAGCGCAACGGGCGCGCCACCACGTCCGACTGGATGGAACTGGAGCGGGAGCGCGGCATCTCCGTCTCCTCCACCGTTCTTCAGTTTGAATATGACGGGTACTGCGTGAACCTGCTGGACACGCCGGGACACCGTGATTTCTCCGAAGACACCTACCGCGTACTGACGGCGGTGGATTCGGTCATCATGGTCATTGACGCCGGAAAGGGCATTGAGGAGCGCACTCGCAAGCTTTTTGAGATATGCCGTCTGCGCAACATCCCCATTTTCACGTTCATGAACAAACTGGACCATCCCGCAAAGAATCCGCTTGACCTGATCGGGGAACTGGAGCAGGTGCTGGGCATCGGCGCCATCCCCATCACCTGGCCATTGGGGGACGGGCCGGACTTCAAGGGCGTGTATGACCGCCAGAACAGGAATCTCCACCTTTTTGCCAATCAGGGGAAAGGCGCGGCGAAGGCGATTGACCAGATGACGGGCACGGACGATGCGCGGCTCAAGGATTTGCTTGGCCCGCAGGCGTATGCCGCCTGGCTGGAGCAGGTCGAACTGCTGGATGTCGCGGGAGAGGGATACGACGAGGAGAAACTGCTCACCGGCAAAATGACCCCCGTGTTCTTCGGGTCCGCCATCAACAACTTTGGCGTGCAGCTTCTGCTGGATTTCTTTGTGGAACATGCGCTTCCGCCCCGCGCGCGCCCTTCCAATCTCGGATTGATTGAACCGTCTCGGGACGAGTTTTCCGGTTTCGTGTTCAAGATTCAGGCGAACATGGACCCGAACCATCGGGACAGCCTGGCGTTCATCCGCGTTTGCTCCGGCGTGTTCACCAAGGATATGACGGTGCTGAATCCGAGGGGGAGCGGCAAACCCATCCGCCTGTCGTATCCCCAGCGCCTGTTTGGGCAGGAGCGGCAGACCGTCGAGACCGCCTACCCTGGGGACATTCTGGGCATTGTCTCGCACGGCAATTTCCGCATCGGGGACACGCTGACCACCATCAAGGGACTGGAATTCCATGAAATCCCCACCTTTCCGCCAGAGGTGTTCCGCTACATCACCAACGCCTCCACCGCAAAGTACGAGCAGTTCAAGGAGGGGCTGGAGGAGATGCGCCTGGAGGGAGTCGTCCAGCTTTTCCATGTCTCCGCCTCATTGAACCGGACGGTGCTGCTGGGCGCCGTCGGCGAACTTCAGTTCGAGGTCTGCCAGCACCGCCTGGAGACCGAATACGGCGCCGAGGTCCGGCTGGAGGAGGCGCCGTTCACCGAGGTGCGCTGGCTGGCTCCGGGCATTGACGCCAGCCAGTTCCAGGGGGCCTACATGGGGTCAAACGTCCGCGTGGGAACAGACCACGGCGGCGCGCCCGTGCTCCTTTTCCCCGACCAGTGGTCTGTCGATTACTTTGCCGAGAAGAACCCTGACGTCAAACTCATCAAACCCGCCATCGCCCAGGACGAGGCCCTGGCCTGATTCTTGTGTGACCATATATGCCTGATTCCCGTCACGACCCTGCTGATTTTCTGCCTGAGCGCTATCCCGTCATTCCGTTCGAGGAGTCTGCCTGGCAGTGGTTCGCGCAGGCCTGCGCAGACCTGGAAATCCCCCTGGATGAAGCGAAAAAGCACGCTCTGGAACGGATCTATTCGCACCTTCTGGGAGTGAATGAATGGCTGAATCTGACCCGCATTCTCGGGCAGCTTGACTATCTGAAGTTCCATGTCTTCGACTCGCTGACCGTCCTGAATCTTGTTCAGACCTACACCGCTCCGCACGAGGTATGCCTGGATTTGGGCTCCGGCGGCGGATATCCCGGACTGCCTCTGATGCTCTGGCTGCAGGACCGCCGCTGGTACCTGGTGGACTCCCGCGCAAAGAAGGTCGAATTCCTCCGCCATGCGCTCAAACTCACCGGATGCCGTCAGGCGGAGGCGCGCGCCTTTCGCGGACGGGAGGCGCGCCATGCCGTCCCCGACATCGCGGGGAAGTGCCGTCTGGTCACTGCGCGCGCCGTGGGACGGGCGGATGAATTGCTGCCCGACGCCGATGCGCTTCTGGCTCCCAACGGCATTTTCATGCTGCTCAAGGGGCAGTCCTATCCCACCGTCGAGCGTGCCGATTTCCTGCGCAAACTCCCCTCATTCGGTTTCACTCTGATGGAGGAGCATCACATTGCGCTGGATGAGGACGACCCTGACCGCTGGGTCATTCTGGCACTCAAGACCAAATGACGGGAGGAATTCCATGGTTGGCTTTGGTATTTTGGCGATGGTGCTGGTCGGCCTTGGCTGGACTTTCTACGGCTATGTGATGGGCAAGGCCCCAAGGCTGAATATCCAGGTGTCATGCCTGATGCCCATCTGTTCATTGGTGACGGCTCTGGTGTGCCTGGCGATTGGACTGGTTCGCGGAATTCCGCAGGTGGAGGGAAAGGTGTTCCTGCTGACCTTGTGCTCGTGCTGTTCCGCGGGCTTTCTCAACTTTTTCCAATTGGAATTGATGTCCCGCGCCATGCAGAAGGGACCCAATGGCATCATTTGGAGCATCGTGCAGTCGGGCTTTGTCTTTCCCTTTTTCATGGGGGTGCTCTGTTTTCATGTGCCTTTG
>JAFRLP010000214.1 GCA_017431185.1 Victivallales bacterium
CCTACCTTCGGCGTGGTGATGGCCGTCTTCCTGGGACTGGCCCTGTTCATCGCACTGATGGGAGGGCAGGTCACCATCATGGTCACCGACTGCGTGCAGGGGTTGCTCTCCTACCCGATGTTCGTGCTCATCGTCGCCTACATCTTCTGGCGGTTCTCCTGGACTGACCACATGACCCCCGCCCTGCTGGCAAGGCCGGAGGGACAGAGTTTCGTCAATCCCTACGACACCTACAACCTGCGGGACTTCAACCTCTTCTACGTCACCATCGGCATCTTCACCATGTTCTTCACCAGGATGTCCTGGAGCGGCACCCTGGGCTACAACAGCGCCGCGAAGTCCGCCCACGAGTCCAAGATGGGCGGGTTGCTGGGCACCTGGCGCGGCATGCTTTCCGGCGCGATGTACCTGCTTCTGGCAGCCGTGGCCTACACCTACATGAACCACGCCGAGTTCGCCCAGGACGCCCGCCGCATCCGCAACTGGCTGGCCGACAAGACCATCGAGGACGTCGCGCCAGGCGCGGAGTATGCCGAGAGCCGCGAAATCCTCCATGCCCAGTTCAAGGCGCTGCCTGCGCGCGAGAAATTCACGCTGAAGTACGAGCGGACTCCGGAGGGCACAAAGGAGTTCGAGAAGGAGAGCACCGACATCTTCCCCGAGACGGCAGCCGCCGAATTGCAGAAACTCCCCAACGGCAAGAAGACCGCGCAGACCTTCAAGACCATCTACGGGCAGATGCTCATCCCCGTCGCCCTGCGCGAAATCTTCCCCGTTGGCATCACCGGAATCTTCTGCGCGCTGATGCTGTTCCTGATGGTCTCCACGGACACGACCTACATGCACTCCTGGGGCAGCATCCTGGTGCAGGACCTGGTGGTGCCCTTCCTCAAGAAACCGCTGACGCCCAAGCAGCAGATCAATGCCCTGCGCATCTCCATCGCCGGCGTCTGCGCCTTCGCCTTCCTGTTCAGTTTCTTCTTCTCGCAGTTCGACTACATCCTGATGTTCTTCGCCATCACGGGGGCGATCTGGTCAGGGGCCGGCGTGGTAATCACCCTGGGACTCTACTGGAAGCGCGGCTGCACGTCCGCTGCCTTCACAGCGCTCATCGCGGGGGCGGTCATCTCGGTGAGCGCCATCATCATCCAGTCCAACTGGGCCAACTACATCTATCCCTGGCTGGTGGGCATGGGATGGGCTGACGGGCTGGGGCACTTCCTGGAAAACGTCTCCCGCCCGCTCAATCCCTATATCGTCTGGAAGATGGACGCGCACAAGTTCCCCATCAACTCCCGCGAAATCGCCTTCCTGTCGCAGGCCACCTGCATTCTGCTTTACGTCATTGTCTCCTTCTGCCGCCGCGGCCCCGCCTTCAATCTGGACAAACTGCTTCATCGCGGCGAATATGCGGACGAGAAGTCCAAGGCAGACCAGTTCGCCCACCAGACCGCAGGGAAATTCAGGCTGGGCGAGTTCATCAAGACCAAACTCATCGGCATCACCAGCAACTACACCTTCGGCGACAAGGTGCTGGCCTACAGCGTGTTCTTCTTCTCCTTCGGATACAGCTTCTGCCTCTGCTTCGTCGGCGCCATCATCTGGAACGCCTTCTACAGGTGGCCGATGGAGTGGTGGAGCAAGTACTACTACCTGCGGTACCTGGCCATCCCAGCCGGCCTGGGCCTGATCACCACGGTCTGGTTCGGCATCTGCGGCACCAAAGACCTGTTCCGCCTGTTCAAGGACCTGGAAACGCATGAGGTGGACGCCTCCGACAACGGCTCCGTCCAAAAATAATTCCCTTTCCTGACCAATAACCTGCCGTCGCCTTTCGTCATTACGACGAGACGTCTCTCGCCAGCCGGCCTTTCCCGGCTGCCCACCATCCACTTTTCACCCTCCACAAAAGCATTTTCGTTATGATGACCTGGTTTGACTGGTTGATTGTCAGCATTCCCATTTTCCTGGTGGTATGGGCCGCCCTGAAGAGCCAAAGATACGTCAAAGGGGTGGCGGATTTCCTGGCGGCGGGGCGCGTGGCGCGGCGCTATGTGCTCTCCGTGGCGGGCGGCGAAGCGGGCATGGGCCTCATCTCCGTGGTGGCCGTGATGGAGATGTACTACAAAAGCGGTTTCGCCATCTCCTTCTGGTCAACGTTGACCGCACCCATCTCCCTGCTCCTCGGACTGGTGGGGTTCTGCACCTACCGCTTCCGCGAGACCCGTGCCTTCACCATGGGGCAGTTCTTCGAGATACGCTACAGCCGCAGCCTCCGCGTGGTGGCTGCCGTCATCCAGTCCTTCTCCGGCATCGTCAACTACGCCATCTTCCCCGCAGTCGGCGCACGTTTCCTCATCTATTTCCTGGATTTGCCGCTGCGCTTCAAGTTCCTGGGAATGGAGTGGCCGACGTTTGGCGTGGTGATGTTCATCTTCCTGGGACTCGCCCTGTTCATCATCACACTGGGCGGACAGATCACCATCATGGTGACGGACTGCGTGCAAGGCCTGCTCTCCTACCCCATGTACGTGGTCATCGTGGCCTTCTTCCTCTACAAGTTCAGCTGGTCAACCGAGATGGCCCCCTCGCTGATGGCACGGGCCCCTGGCGAAAGTTTCCTCAATCCGTATGACACCAGCAACCTCCGCGACTTCAACCTCTTCTATGTGCTGGCGGGCATCATCTCCATCTTCTTCAGCCGTATGTCCTGGGGCGGCTGCCAGGGCTACAACGGCGCAGCCAAGTCCGCCCACGAGGCAAAGATGGGCGGACTTCTCGGCACCTGGCGCATGGGCTTCAGCACGATGATGTACATCCTCCTCTCCGTCGTCGCCTTCACCTTCCTGAACCACCAGGATTTCGCCAAGGAGGCACGAGAGACCCGCAGCTGGCTTGCGGCCAAGGCGCTGGATGACGTCGCCCACGTCCCTGAACTCGACGCAAAACGGGCCGAACTTCTCGACGCCTACCAGAAAGTGCCCCAGCGTACCCAGTTCAGCAAGGAATTCGCCACCAGCGAGGCCTACAAGGCGGAAGCGGGAGACCCCTATCAGGCGCTCACCAATGAAGCGTTCAAAGATGTTCCCAACGGCAAAAAGACCGCCCAGACCTTTACCACCATCTACGGTCAGATGCTTGTCCCCGTCGCCCTGCGCAACATTTTCCCAGTTGGGGTAACAGGCATTTTCTGCGCGATGATGATTTTCCTGATGGTCTCCACCGACACAACCTACATGCACTCCTGGGGCACCATTCTGGTGCAAGACCTGGTGCTGCCGCTGCGCAAGAAGCCCTTCACTCCCAAACAGCAGATCAACGCATTGCGCTGGGCCATCGCCGCAGTCTGCGCCTTCGCCTTCCTGTTCAGCATGTTCTTCGCCCAGGTGGATTTCATCCTGATGTTCTTTGCCATCACGGGGGCCATCTGGTCGGGTGCAGGAGTGGTCATCACTCTGGGACTGTACTGGAAGAAAGGCTGCACAGCGGCGGCGTTCGCGTCGCTCATCGCGGGTGCGACCATCTCCGTCACCGGCATGGTACTGCAATCGACTTGGGCGGCCCACGTCTATCCCTGGCTGGAGAGCATGGGCTGGGTCGCAGGCATCGGCCATTTCCTGGAGACGGTCTCTCGTCCCTTCAATCCCTACATCGTGTGGACAATGAACGCGCAGAAATTCCCCATCAACTCCACGGAAATCGCCTTCATCACGCAGTTGATTTGCATCATCCTCTACGTTACCATCTCGCTCTGCCGCCGCGGCCCCGCCTTCAACATGGACAAGATGCTCCACCGCGGCATTTACGCGGACGAACAGTCCAAGGCCGACCAGATGGCGCGTGAAGGCATGCCCAAACTGACCCTCTGGGGCTTCATCTGCAGCAAGGTGGTTGGCATTGACGGCAACTACACCAAAGGGGACAAGGTTCTGGCGTGGAGCGTCTTCACCTACTCCTTTGGCTATGGTTTCGTGCTTCTGTTCATCCTCCCCATTGTCTGGAACCTGTTCCAGGATTGGCCTCTGGAGTGGTGGAGCGCCTATTTCTACATCAAGAACATGCTGGTGGCAGGACTCATCGGAGTCATCAGCACGATTTGGTTCGGTTGGTGCGGCACCAAGGACCTCTTCCGCCTCTTTAAGGATTTGGAGACCCATGAGGTTGATGAGAATGACAACGGAACCGTGACGAAAGCCAACTGAGACCGGACACAACTGCTGCCCGTGCTTCACTCACACCAGGAGAGCGAGAACATGACCCGTACCATCACCATGGCGGCCTGCATTGCCGCCCTGACCCTTTCGCTAGTGGGCTGCACCACCAGACCCAACGCCAAGGCCGAGCCGTTTGAACTGAACAGCCCCAGGGTTGAACTGATTGCCTCACGGGTCAAAGTCCCCGTCACCCTGGACGGCGTGCTCTCGCCCCAGGAATGGAGCACGGCCAAGGCCTATCCATTGACGACGCCCACACTGTACATTCCAGAGCATACGCCCCCCAAGATGGCCGCCCATTACTTCAAGGACAAGTTTGAGCCAGGCACGGTACGGTTCCTCTATGATGCGGAGAACCTCTACGTCGGCGTTCAGCTGGAGGACTCCAGCCTGGTGCAGTTCGCAGAGGACAATGGCGGGCACCTCTACCAGAAAGGCGACCTCGTTGAGGTTTTCATCAAAGGCGAGAACACCCACGAATACTGGGAACTCTATGGCTCCCCCAACAACCTGCGCACCGCCTTCTTCTTCCACACCCGCGGCTTTCCAATCCTGGACAAGACGGATGAGTGCACGGTGCGCATCGCCGCCAAAGTCAACGGCACGCTCAACAATTTCCAGGACAAGGACAAAGGCTGGAGCATAGAGTTCCGCATTCCGCGCACGGAACTGGCCAAAATCGGGCTTGACCGCCCTGGCAATCCCATCACAGTCCTGGTGGCACGCTACAATTACACCTACGGCTCCATCCAGGGGGGACCGCGCTACTCCACGCTGCCCAAACTCCCCATCGCCAACTACCACGCCACCGAATATTACGGAAAACTCCTGCTTCAATAAACCGGCGGAGAGCAAGGCAGGACACATGACACCGCCCCGTTGCGGCGACGCAGGAAACGCTACTGCCTTTTCCACATGACGCCAAAGGCCACCGCCAGGAAAACCAGATTGGACAAGGCTCCGCCCACAAACGGGGGGAGCCAGCCGTGAATGCCGAAATTCAGGCCAAGCTGGCCAACCAGATAGAAGCATACCAGCAGGAATATCACACTGGCAAAACCGCGCATCAACCCCATGCGGTCATTGGCGATGGTCAAAGCCACCCCAAACAGCGCGGCAACCAGACTTCCCAAAGGGAAGGTGAGCCGATGCCATAGAAAGCACCTGATTTGCTTGACCAGTTGTCCGGAGACCACCACCTTTCCCTGCAAGGCGCGGCATAACTCCCGGATAGACCGCTGTTCCCAATTGATTTGCGAGACTCCAAAGTCATCGGGCGTCTCCGAAAACTCCTCCCGTCCTTTGGCCAGTTCCGTGAAATGCCGGGGATTTCCGTCCATCCGCTGTCCATCCTCCGAAAGCGGCACGAAAGTGACATGACGGAAAAGCCATCCGTCCTTTCGGGAGTATTCCGCGGATTGCGCGGAGAGCACCCACCGCGTGGATGAATCCGCCCGAAACTGCCGAACCACCACCCCCCGGAGAGGTTCCTTCCGGCTGTATTCCTGAATGAACCAGTCGCGGTTGCCCTGGAGATAACGGAAGGTCAGCGCGCCATCCTGGCGTTTCTTTCCCAGATGCTCCTGCTCGATGCGCATGACATATTGGGCGCAGGCGGGCCCCGCCGCCTCATTGACCGCGAAAACCACACCACAGCACAGCACGGCCAGCGCCCACACGGGGAATGCGCAGGAAAACAGGGAGAGGCCAGCCGCCCTCAACGCCGTCAGTTCATTGTGCCGCCCCATCATCAAAGTCATGAAACTTGCCGCCAAAAGCACGCTGATGGGGGCGACCGCAACCAGGTTCTGAGGCTGCCTGGCCAGAAAATACATGGCCATCACCTGGAAAGAGACCCTCTTGTCCAGAAAATCGTGGATGTTTCCAAACACGTCATTCAGCAGGAACAACGAGGCAAAACCAAGCAACGAGCAAACCAGCGGCAACAGAAAACTGCCCGCAAAGTACCTGAGCAATATGGGCGAAGGACGGCGCAAGGACAACTCGACGATGGCTTCTCGGGGGAAACCTTTGACGGAAGAATCACTATTTCAATCCTAATGTACACTCCCACACCCGCCAAGTCAAACAGACAAGTCCGTTTCAGACAAGATTTCAAAAAAAATTTGCCCATTTCAGGAAAAAGGTTTATATTATAACATTTAATGTTGTTTTCATGGAGACAACATCCGACACTCGTTTGTTCCATCTTTGCCCCAAAGGTTCGGGAAATGACAAAAATCACGTTTATGGGTGCTGGCAGTTCGGTGTTCGCCAAGAACATCATCGGCGACTGCCTGCTGACCGAAAGTCTCAAGGACGCACAGTATGCCCTGTATGACATAGACCAGGACAGGTTGGACGAGGCGCACCGCATGGCCGTCAACCTGAACAACACCCTCAACGGCGGAAAAGCCGACATCATCCCCTATCTGGCTGTGCGCAACCGCCGCACCGCCCTCCGCGGAGCGGACTTCGTGATATGCACCATCCAGGTCGGCGGCTACGAGCCGTCCACCGTGGTGGATTTTGACATTCCGCGCAAGTACGGACTGGGCATGACCATGGGTGACACGGCGGGCATCGGGGCCATCTTCCGTGCCCTGCGCACCGTCAAGATTCTGGAGGGCTTCGCGAACGACGTGCGCGCCGTCTGCCCCAATGCGCTGTTCCTCAACTACACCGCCCCCATGGGCGCCTTGACCGGCTACCTGCTGCGCAAGGGGGGCATCCGCTGCGTCGGCCTGTGCAACTCCGTCCAGACAGCCGTTTCCACCCTGCTGAATGAACTGGAACTTGACCAGAAGTACTCCCAAGTCACCTGGAGGGCGGCGGGGGTCAACCAGATGAGCTGGCTGCTCTCCATCGCCAAAAACGGGAAAGACCTCTACCCCGAAATCAAGAAGGCAGCCGACAAGAAAAACCGCGCGGCCCGGAAAAAGGACGGAGAAAAGCATGACGACATGGTCCGCTTCGAGATCATGCGCCATTTCGGCTACTACCCCACCGGCTCCTCTGACGAACTGGCCGAGATGATGCCGTATTTCCTGCGCGGACGCTCCCCCGAACTCACCGAGGAACTCAATGTCCACACGGAAAAATACCCCGCCCTCTGCGTCGAGAACATCAGCCAGTGGCGAAAAATGCGTGACGAGGTCCTCGCCAAGAAAAAACTCACACACACCAGGTCCCTGGAATACGCGGCCCCCATCATGGACGCCATCCTGACCGACCGCCCCTGCGAGGTTCACGGCAACATCCTGAACAATGGGCTCATCGACAACCTGCCGTCCAACGCCGTAGTGGAGGTTCCCTGCATGGTCAACCGCAATGGCGTGCAGGGATGCCGCGTCGGGGAGCTTCCCCTGGTATGCGCCACCCTCAACCAGCAGCAGATCAACACGCAGTTGCTGACCATCGAGGCTGCCCACACCCACTCCCGCGACCTGGTGTATCAGGCCGCCATGCTGGACCCGCATCTGGCCTCCGAACTTCCCCTTGACGAAATCCGCGCCCTCTGTGACGACCTCTTTGACGCCCATACCCGCGATGGTATGATCACTGACTACGCATGAATCCCAGGCTTCCATCAACATAAAGGAAGCAATCCCAAGGAGTGTCAAGCCATGCCCAATTTCCTGTCCGGTTTTCTGACCAGAATCTTCCATAACGACATTGGCATAGACCTGGGTACAATGAATACCCTGATTTTTGCGCGTGGGCGTGGCATCGTGCTCAATGAGCCCACGGTTGTGGCGGTGAATTCCACCAACAGCGAGGTTCTGGCCGTTGGACGGGAGGCCAAGAAGATGCTGGGGGTCGTGCCCGGCAACATCACCGCTGTGCGCCCCATGCGCAAAGGGGTCATCAAGGACCCGCACGTGACCGACAAGATGCTTCGCCGTTTCATGGAGATGATATCCAGTCCGCTGTGCCTGATGCGCCCGCGCGTCGTGGTGGCGGTCCCCTCCCGCATCACCGATGTGGAGAGCCAGGCGGAAATCGAATGCTTCAAGCGCGCCGGGGCGCGGGAAGTGAGGCTGGTGGAGGAACCCTTTGCCGCCGCAGTCGGCGCAGGGCTCCCCGTGGCCAACCCGACCGCCAACATGATTGTCGATATCGGCGGCGGCAC
>JAFRLP010000215.1 GCA_017431185.1 Victivallales bacterium
CGGATTTCAAAATCAAGAAGTCCAAACTCCGCGGCGTGGAGTCCAATGGGATGCTCTGCTCCCGTCGCGAACTCGGCATCAGCGCCGAGCATGACGGCATCATGATTTTGCCGGACGACACGCCGCTCGGCGTTCCCATGGCCTCGCTGGTGCAGGGCGACACGGTGATTGACTGGGAAGTCACCCCCAACCGTCCTGACTGGAACAGCCATTTCGGCATCGCCAGGGAAATCGGGGCTGTCTCAGGCAACCCCGTGAAACTGCCTGAAATGCCCGTCACCGAAGATGCCTCAGAGCCAGCGAGCGCAGCCGCCAACGTGACCATCAGCGCGCCAGACCTCTGCCCGCGTTACATAGCCCGCGTCTTCAAGAACGTCAAAATCGGCCCTTCCCCCGACTGGATGGTCAGACGGCTGGAGGCGGTGGGGCTGCGCACCATCAACAATGTCGTGGACATCACCAACTATGTGATGCTGGAATTCGGCAACCCGCTTCATGCGTTTGACCTGCGCACCCTGCACGGTTCGCGCATCAATGTCCGCCGCGCCGAGGACGGCGAAAAAATCCGCCTGCTGGACGGCACGGAACTCACCCTCTCCCATGACAACCTGCTCATTGCCGATGCCGACCACGGAGTCGCCCTCGCCGGCATCATGGGAGGCGAAAACTCCATGATTACGGACGACACGACCACCGTGCTTCTAGAGGCCGCCACCTTCGACCGCAGCAACATCCGCATCTCCTCGCGCACCTTGGGCAAAGCCACAGACTCCTCATACCGCTATGAGCGAGGAGTTTCCCCGTACCTTACCGAACTGGCCAGCCAACGGGCGGCCAGCCTGCTCTGCGAACTGTGCGGAGCAGTCCAACTCCAGGGCACGATAGACGTTTACCCCCGTCCATGGCAGTGCGCGGAAATCCCGCTGGACTACCAGCGCTGCAACGAGCGTCTGGGATTGCAACTCACCGCCGCGCAGATGGAACAGTGCCTCCAGCGCCGTGGCCTGACCAAACTCTCCGGGAACGGAAACAGCGGCGTGTTCCAGGCTCCCCCCTGGCGGTTCGACCTGGCCGCAGAGCACGACCTCTTTGAGGAAGTCGCCCAGATGACTGGAATGGACAACATTCCCGAGGCCCCCGCAGCCGCCCGCGTCGGCGGCCCCATCAAGGATGACAAGTTCATCCCCATCGAGCAGGCCCGCGCCGACTTCAACGCCCTTGGGCTGGATGAAATCATCAACTACTCGATGTGGTCGCCCCAGCAGTGCCTGGCCGGCACCGACTACACGGAGGAGCAGATTCTGCGTGTCTCCAATCCCATCAGCGGCGACACCGCCTGCCTCCGTCCCACCCTTCTGCCTGGACTGCTGGCGGTGGTCGGCCATAACGTCGCCCGCAGCGAGCACGATTTGGCCATCTTCGAGCAGGGGCGTGTCTTCCTCAACAACGCCGGCAAGTACGAGGAGCGCACCATGGCGGCCGTGGCGCTCACCGGGCGCCCATGGCCAGAACGCTATGGGGCGGATCTGGCGCGTGTCTGCGACTTCTACGACATGAAGGGGCTGGTGGAGGATTGGCTGGAGCGCCGTGGCCTGTGCAACCTCAAATGGGAACCCTTCGATAGTCCCGCCTACCGCAAGGGGGCGTCCGCCGTCCTCAAACTAGGCTGGCGCGTCCTCGTCACCTTCGGGGAGGCAAATGCCTCGCTCACCAAGGGCTTCCGCATGCGCTATCCTCTGTTCATCGCCCAATTTGAACTGGATGCGCTGATGGGCATGTCCAGGAAGACCGTCAAATACACCGCCCTGCCGCAGTTCCCCGCCACCTCGCGCGACGTCTCGTTTGTCGCACCGGCTGGGCTGACCCATCAGCAGATTGTCTCGCTGATTGAGAAACTCCATCTGCCTGGTCTGGAGAAAGTCGCCATCTTCGACATCTTCGAGAACGAGAAGGTGCTCGGCAAAGGCCGTCGTTCCTTCGCCTACAACATCACCTTCCGCAATCCCGACCGCACCATCACAGACGACGAGGGCAATGCCCTCCAGGCCAAGGTCCGCCAGGCTCTCGCCGCACTGCCAGGCGTGGAACTGCGGTAGCCGGCATACCCTCCCAAAACAGCCCGATGAAAACCTACCAGTTAAATCTCATCCCTGGTGACGGGATTGGCATTGACGTCATCAACGAAGGCGTGCGCGTGTTGAAGGCCCTGGCCGAGAAGCACGGCGGACTCGCCTTCCAGTTCAACACCCTGCCCTGGAGTTGCCAGTATTACCTGAAACACGGTGAAATGATGCCCAAAGACGGAATGGACATCCTGCGCGACTGCGACTCCATTCTGCTTGGCGCGGTCGGCTTTCCTGGCGTGCCTGACCACGTGTCCCTCCGCCAGCTGCTTCTGCCTATCCGCACGGGCTTTGACGAATATGTCAACATGCGCCCCATCAAACTGCTGCCGGGACTGAAATCCCCGTTGCGCAATGAGAGCATCGATTTCGTCTGCATCCGTGAAAACTCAGAGGGCGAATACTGCGGTCTGGGAAGCACGACGGACGAAAAGGCCGTCCAGGAGTCCGTCTTCACCCGCAAGGGAACGGAACGCATCATCCGCTACGCCTTTGAGTATGCACGGAAGACAGGACGCACCGGCGTCCTTTCCGCCACCAAATCCAATGCCCTGAACCACTCCATGGTCTTCTGGGACAGGATTTTCGCGGAAGTCAAGGCGGACTACCAGGACATCGGCGCCAGCCAAATGCACATTGACGCGCTTTGCGGCTATTTCATCATGCACCCGGAGCGGTTGCAGGTGGTGGTGGCGAGCAATCTGTTCGGCGACATCCTGACCGACCTGGGGTCGGCAATGCTCGGCAGCATCGGCATCTCCCCCTCCGGCAACATCAATCCCGAAGGAAAATACCCCAGCATGTTCGAGCCAATCCACGGCTCTGCCCCTGACATCGCGGGAAAAGGCATCGCCAACCCCATCGGAACCTTCTGGGCCATCGCCATGATGCTGGAGCATCTGGGCGAACATTCCTCCAGCGACCTGCTGATGCAGGCCATCTGCACCTCCCTGAAGACCACCCGCACTCCCGACATCGGCGGCGCAGCCACAACCACTCAGGTGACTGACGCAGTGCTCGCCTCCATTCTGACATAACGCTCGCTACCCCCCCTGTTCTTTCTTCACCCCCAAAACAAGGAGAACTTCATAATGGCCGACGAACAGAAGAACAGCCTAGAGGATGAACTCAGTGACCTTTTTAACGAGTTCGAGGGTTCCACAGAAGCCACTGAAGAGCAGGCCGCGGCTTCTGAAGAACCAGCACCGGAAGAAACGCCCCAGCAGGTCGAGGAGGAACCTGCCCCCGCCCCAGCGCCCGCCCCTGCCGCCGCCAAGCCGCTGATGGGCAAGAAGTCGCTGATGCCGGCCAAGGGGGGATTGCGCAATCCCGCCGCCCAGACCACGGCGCGTCCCCCACGTCCGCTCTCACCGCAAGAGGCGACTCGCCGTCCTGGCCTCACCCCCAAGGACATGCAGGTCAGTCCTTCCGCCACCGCATCCCGAAGGGCACTGCTGGCCCCCAGGGGCGCTGCTGCTGCCAACCCCGCCGCACAGGCACAGCCTGCGGCAAGACCTGCCGCGCAGCCTGCGGCAAGACCTGCCGCGCAGCCTGC
>JAFRLP010000021.1 GCA_017431185.1 Victivallales bacterium
AGGACGGAAAGGACACAAAGGACGGAAAAATAACCAAGGAACAGCACAGCAAAAATTTGTGTCCTTTCCGTCCTTTCCGTCCTTTGTGTCCTTTCCAATGGGCGGGCAAATGCATTCCCGTGCCCAGAACAGGACTATTTCTTGATTTCGGAGGCGCGCTTGACCATCTGGATAAAGCCCAGGCGGTCGTCGTCCATGTCGGGGCCAAGCCCTGCCTTGGCGAGTTTCAGGGTCTCCTGGAAACTGGCGTTGCCCTTGAACCTGGAGTTGCGCAGAAGCAGGGCGAATTCCGCGACGGCAGCGGCCCAGTCGAGATTCTCCCCCGCATTGGCGGTCGGCACGGGGAACTCCTGTTCAACGGCGTTGCCGCCCTGCGGCTGCTGGTAGCGCAGATGGAAGGTGAGCAGTTCGTCGCTGCCGATGGCCGCCACGGTGGAGTATCGCAGGGGAGGCGCATCCGGAATGGCGGCGGACTTGACTTCGGCTGCGGCCTCGGCGGGGATGATTTCATAGAGCGCGGTGACCTGCTGGCCGACTCCGATTTCGCCCGAGTCCTTGGAGTCGTCCCTGAAGTCGGTGTCGGCCATGCGGCGGAGTTCATAGCCGAGGAGCCGGTAGGCATAGACACGCGCGGGATTGAACTCCAGCTGGAACTTGACGTCGTGGGCGATGGTGAACATCTGCCCCGTAAGCCCCTGGGTGAACGCGCGGCGCGCCTCCGCGATGGTGTCGATGTAGATGTAGTTGCCGTCTCCCTTGTTGGCAAGCATCTTCATGCGGTTGTCCTTGTAGTTCCCGCATCCGGCGCCGATGACGCTGAGGTAGATGCCCTTGCCACGCTCCTGCTCGACCATGGAGGTGAGGCCAGCCTCGCTGGAGGCGCCGACGTTGAAGTCGCCGTCGGTAATCAGCACGATGCGGTTGTTCCCGCCAGGTATGAAGTGCTCGTGCGCCAGGGCGTATGCCTTCTGGATGGCCTTTCCGCCAGGGGTGCATCCTTCCGCCTTCAGACTGGCAATCGCTGCCAGGGTGGCCTTGGCGTCGCCGCTGCCCTCCAGAAGGGTGCGCACCTCACCGCCGTATGTCACCACGCTCACCTTGTCCTGCGGGCGCAACTGGCGGGTCAGCATGCCCATTGCCTCCTTGACGATGTTCATCACATCGCACATCGAGCCGGAGTTGTCAATGAGGAAGACGAAATGGGAGGGCGGCAACTTGTCCTTGGCGATGTCCCGAGCCTGGATGCCCACCAGCAGGAGTTTGTGGCCTGGCGCCCAAGGCGCGTCGGCGAACTCGAAGTGCGGGCGCAGGTCGGCCCCATCGGCGGGCGCGGGGTAGTTGTAGCGGAAGTAGTTGAGGAATTCGTCAATGCGAACGGAGTCGGCCTCGGGGAGGCGGTCGCGCTCCATGATGACCTTTCGCGCGTTGGTGTAGCCTGCGGTGTCCACATCCGCCCCGAACGTGGAGAGGGGGTTCCTGGCGGAGGCGACGAAGGGGGTCTCGGTGACGGAACGGTACTCCTCGGTGCTGAAGTCAATCGGCAGGGAACTGCCGGTGTCTTCAAAGAAGTCTGCGACTTCAATATCGCTACGGCTTTCCAGCACCATTCTCTTCTCGCAGCATTTCATTATGCCAGCCCCCGCAAAGAGGGAAAACGAGGGCATCATTTTGCTGAACAAGGCTGGGATGCCCCAGGGCTGGTGGCCGAATCCATCCTCAATCAGCGGACGTTCATCACGGTCTGAGACTGGTTTTGCGCTTTTTTGGGGCGTTGCCTCGTCAAGGGCACGGACACGTGCGAAGAAACGGGTCTTGAAATCCTCTACGCTGGCGAATTGCTCGTTTTCAGAGGGGGTGACTGCCTGGAGGGCATTGAGTTGGGCCTCAAGTTGTGCGTCGGTAATCATTGTGCGTTCTCCTTGCTGTTGATGGCGTTCTTGAGCATTTGCTTGGCTTTGAAAACACGCTGGTACAGCGCGTTCTGGGAGATTCCAAGGATTTCGGCGGCCTCCTTGCCATCCATTCCTGAAAGGACGCCAATGGTGATGGCGTCGCGGTATGGTTCGGGAAGGTCGGCGATGGCCTCTTCAAGGGCAGTGGTGTCCAAGGATGGCTCTGGGTGCGGGTCATAGTCCTGCAAGGTCTTTCTCTCGCGTATTCGCTTGCGCAGAAGGTCGTAACTGCATGTCACGGTGATGCGACAGACCCAACTGGAAAGCGCGGATTCATTTCGGAAAGTGTCAAAACGCTGGTAGGCCTTGACGAGGGCATCCTGAATGGCATCATCTGTGTCATTGGCATTTTTCAGGATTCGAAATGCCAAGCCACGCAGTTTCGGCAAATCTCGCTCGATGAGCTGCTTGAACTGCTGCTCCTTGTTTTGTTGCTTCATGTTGTTTCTCCTTTGGCTGTCCCGCCATTTTCTGACAATTAGACGCTGGCTGGAGCGATTTCTTACCATTCTCTCCTGTTTTTCCGAAAAAAA
>JAFRLP010000216.1 GCA_017431185.1 Victivallales bacterium
AAACTATCGCCAAGGCGGCAAAACGCCGCCCGCGAGGGCGAAGAGCGAAAACAAGGCGTGGTGACCGCGCCGAGTCTGGGCGATGAGGCCATCGCGGTGCGCCGTGAAGCCGCCTTGGATGAGAGTTTTGCAATTGCCTCTACTTATTGTGCAGGCGTTCCGACTGGTTGGGCGTAGAGCACCCGAATGGTCTCAGGCAGTTTCAACTGCTTGGCGACGGCCTCGGCGTCAATGCTGGCGCAGACCACGGTGCCCAGTCCTTTGGACGCGCAGGCCAGATAGAGGTTCTGCGAGGCGCTTCCCGCATGGAAATTGGCGAATGCCTTGAGTTTCTCCTCGGGTGCGTTTTTGATGCGCTTGCGGAGTTTGGCGAAATCCGAGGCGATGATGAATACCGCTCCTGCGGTGGCGTACTGGCCAGGCTGACGGGGGCCAATCTTCTCGCGGAAATCTCCCGCTGCCATCAAGTTCAGGGTGTTCTGAATGGGGTCATACTGGTATGTGCCCTCCGGCAAGGCGACGTAGATGACCAGATCCTGGGCGTTGACGGCGGTCGGCACGGTGAACCACACGCGGTTTCCCTGGGTGCGGTTCACGCCCCATGTCGCATAGAGCAGGTCGGACAGATCCTGCTTGCTCAAGGCCGCCCCCGTGTAGTTGCGCATGGTTTTCCGCAGGGTGAGCGCCTCCATCAGTGGCTTTCCGCCCGCCTTGTCAGGCGCGGGCAGGGAGATGGTCTGTTCGGCTGCCAGTGTGCAAAGGGGCAGGGCAAGGGCAAAGGCTGTGGTCAGAAGTTTGTTCATGGTCGTTTCTTGGTGGGATGTTGGGGGAATGCTGTGGAATGTGCTCCGCGCGAAAATGGGTCAGAAACCGCCTGGCCCGCGGCGCCCGGGACCTCCGAAGCCGCCTGGACCGCCTGGGCCGCCGCCTGGGCCTGCGGAGGTGGCGTCAATGATGTTCTGTATCTCCTCGGCGACGGCTGCGCCGTTGCCGGAGGAGAGGGTATTGGCGTATTGTTCCAGCAGGATGGAGCGGATTTCGCCGGACATCTGGCCAATTTGGCGCATGTTGTCGAACATTTCGCGTCGGGACTCGTTGTCCGACTCGCCATTTTCCATGCTTTGGCGGAGTTCCTCGTTGGCTTTGAGCAGCGCCTGGTAGTCAGAGACGGTCTGGCGCTGGGTGGCGTTCAGGCGGGAGGTGTCGATGTTGTTCAGGTACTGGTCACGGCGAAGGGTGCGCTCCTCCATTTTCTTGCGGCGTTCCTCGATTCTGGCGTAGAGTTCCGGATTCTCTGTCTTGAGCCTCTCCATGTTCTCGCGGAAATTGCCGGGGCCGCCGCCGCGGTTGCGGTTGCCGTGTTCGCGTTCGCGGGAAGGCGCAGTGCGGTTGGCGTTGGCCTTCAGGCGGCTGATCTCCGCGTCCTTTTCATCGATTGCCTGGCGGAGACGGGCCGCGTCGGCGTCCGTCGGCGCCTCATTCCCCTGCTGGGCGGCGTTCAGCCGGGCGGTGAGGGTCTTGTGGGCGTCTTCCAGTTCCGTGAGTTTGGCGAGCGCCGCATCGCGCTCCTCCCCTAGGCTTTTGGCCAAATTGGCTTGGGAATTGGCATCGACGTAGAAGTAGGCGGTCGCTCCTGCCAACACTACGTCCAGGGCAATCATGAGGATAATCAATGGCTTGTGTTCCATGCTTTTCTCCTAAAGGGGGTTTCGGAGTGTTCTAAACGGACTTTCGCATAATAAACGCCAATGGCGGGAAATTATTGTGCCCTCTTTTGCATGCCGGCTCCAAATGCGATTCTGTCCTTTTTGTCCTTTTTGTCCTTTTTGTCCTTTTTGTCCTTGAAATCCTGAAATAGTTGCTTATATTATCTTGGAGATTTTAAAAAAGGAGTTTTTAGAGTGAAACAGATTTTCTTCAAAACCTTTTCAGTCCTACAATTGATTTCAGTTCTGGCATTCTCTGAATGTACTGTCACGGTGTGGCTTCACCCTGCTGAGGCCGTGGAGTCAGGCGCGGCCTGGCGCCTGACCAATGGGGAATGGCATGGGAGTGGGGAACAGGCCGTCATTACCTCCGCGCAACTCCTCAATTTCCGGGAGATAGAGGGGTGGCGCAAACCAGAGCGCTGGCTTCTGAAGGTGTCCCCCCAGAGCAGCACGGTCGTCGTGTGGTACACCCGTGAGGTGACGGGACTGGATTCCCTGGCTTTGTCAGTGGAGGCGTCGCTGGGCGAAACGACGTCCGGCAAAGTGATGCTGACTGCACGGGACGGAGCGTCATCCGAGTATATTGCCGCTGAGGATGTGCTCGCCACGGAGGAGAACAGCATCAGCGCCTGCGATGACCAGGGCAGGACGATGGAGTGGGACACGCAGCCTCTTGCCGAGGTGATGGAGTGGCGCCTGCGTGTTCGGAATCCGCTGGGAAAGGAACTCTCCCTGTCCTGGAATACCCTGCGCGCGCCGGCAGGCATGCAGGTTTTTCTGCGGGATGAGACTGAAGACGAGTGGCAGGAGTTGGCGGAAGATGGCAATATGCCCTTGGGGGCAAAGGAAGATAGACGATTGTTCTTTCAGGTCAGACTCCAGAATGTCCAGAATGGCACGTTGGAACTGTTGCCTGGCTGGAATGCTGTCTCATTGAATATGGACCCTGCCCCCGTGACCTTGGCCAGAATTCTGTCACTGAAGCCTTTTCTCTATGCCTCCGCAAGCCGCTGCTATGCGTTGGCGGACACGTTGTCAGCGTATCAGCCGTTTTGGGTGTTTGCCAGGGAGAAAACGTCACTGCCTTTGATTGGGTACCTGCCGAACCATGGCGCGGAGAGGGCGGAGGCGGATTGGATGTTCCTGGCAGTTGAGGAGGAGACGGCGCTCCCCGACACCATGGTCGCCTTTGAATGGGATGGCGCGCATTACCGCCAGGTGCAAATCATGACTCCTGGCCGCGCCTACTGGCTGGCATCGGACGGGTCATACGGCCCCATCCCCGGAGAAGACGACGGGAATCGTGCGCAGTAGAATCCCCAGGTCACGCCCGATGCTCCAATGCAAAAGGTAGTCCGTGTCCAGGGCGACCCGCCGGGAGTAACTGAGGCGGGAGCGCCCTGAAACCTGCCATAATCCCGTCATGCCCGGGCGAGCCTGGGCGAGCAGCTCATAGGGGAGCCCGTAGCGCTGGCGTTCCTCATCCACGATGGGTCTGGGGCCGACCAGTGACATCTCCCCTCGCAGGACGTTCCATAGTTGGGGCAGTTCGTCCAAACTGGTCTTGCGCAGAAAACGTCCGACAGGGGTGACTCTGGGGTCTTGGGAAATTTTGAACCGCCGCCGCCATTCCTGCGCCTTCTCAGGTGACTCGGAAAGTGTCTGCTCCAGCATGTCCTCCGCATGGCTGACCATGGTGCGGAATTTGTATATGCGGAATGGACGGCCCTGCAACCCCAGACGATGGGATGCATAAATGACCGGCCCGCCACTGGAGAGCCGCACCAGCATCGCCAGCAGGAGGAACAGCGGCCACAGCAGTAGCAGAAGCAGCAGGGAAACGCTCAAATCCAGAATCTTTTTGGTCAGGGGCTGCCTGGGCTGCAATAGGCTATGGGGCAGGCATTGCGCCGCCAGATGGATTGGCAGGCCAATGACGTTGCTGTGGGAACCCTCGACTTTCGCCACGATGAGGTCACCATGCTCCTGCACGGCGTAGGACCCCGCCTTGTCCAATGGGTTGACCAGCCGAAGGTAGTCGTGGATGCGCTGGTCATCCAAATCCTGGAATTGCACGGAGGTGGTGCAGACGCCAATCCAGGTTTGGTTGTCCCGGACAAAGGCAACTCCAGTGTGAACCTCATGCGTTTGCCCCGAAAGAAGCCGAAGGGTCGCGAACGCCTCATCCATGTCGCGGGGTTTGCCCAAGATGCGTTCCCGGAGGGCAACCACAGTGTCTGAACCCAGCGCCAGCCGTCCTGGATTGGCTTGCGCTCCCGCCTTGGCTTTGGCCATCGCCAACGCCTGCACCAACTGCCGGGGCGAATTCCGGCCTTGCGCACTCAATTGCCGGGCAATGGCGTCCTCATCCACATCGGCGGGTTGAACCTCGAAGGGGACGCCGCACTGTCGGAGAAGGGCGGCACGACGCGGGGACCCTGAGGCCAACACAAGCGTCTCCCCATCACGCAATCGCAGTTGCCTGGGAAAAGGAGTTGAATCTGGTTCCAACAGACCTGGCATGAGGATCATTGGCGGCCCGCAGGTGTATTGTGGAGAAATTTTCTTTGTATATCCAGAACCCCAGGCTACTTCAATCCGCGAGGCCTGAAGGCCTTGCGGGCATGTCGGGGACTCACGCTTGGCATGCCAGGATCAAATGGCGAATCTGGTTCTGAACATGACAAAACGGGCGGGGGTGCTGAATGGTACCTTTACTTTTTGCGGTAGCCCCTGGCTCGGGCCTGGCGTCGGCGCTTGGCCTGGTATTCTGCTTCGCGCTGGCGCTTTTCGCCTGCGGCGGCAATGCGTGTGCCCGAGGCGGGCGACTCGTGGCTTTTGCGCTCCCGCAGTTCCAGGGTGATGGGCAGCCCCGCCTCTGGATAGAAGGCGTCCCGAAGCTGATTCTCCATGAACTGGAGGTAGTTGGCGGGACAGAGCGCCTTCTGGTTGACGAACAGGATGAATTTGGGTGGCAGGGGTCTCTCCTGGGTTCCGTAGAATATTTTGAAGGATTTGGTTCCCGTGCTTTTGGGGGGATTGCGCCCCATCATGTCCTGAAGGAACTGGTTGAGCACTCCGGTGGGCACCTTGACGTTCATCTGGTCGCGCACGTGCAGAATGCGCCCTGCTATCTCCTTGAACTGGAATCCCCTGAGCACCGAGACCAGCAGCAGCGGAGCGTGCGCCATGAAGGGCATCGCCTGACGGATGAACGCCTTCATGTCCTTGGAGGTCGCCCCTTTGGCCTTGGCCAAGTCCCATTTGTTGGCCAGCATCAGGCAGGGCTTCCTGGCCTCCACAATGACATGCGCGATGCGCCGTTCCTGGGTGGAACACGGGTCTGAGGAGTCTATCATGAAAATCACCAGGTCGGCGCGCTTGATGGCGTTCTCGGAACGGGACAGGCTGAACAGTTCCACCACCGTGTCAACCTGTTTCTTGCGGCGCATTCCCGCGGTGTCGATGAGGTTGATGGGCAGTGCCACGCCGTTGTACTCCAAATCGACGGGAATGTCCACGGCGTCACGGGTGGTTCCCGCAATGTCGCTGACCATCATGCGGTCTTCTCCCAGCATTCGGTTGACCAGGCTGGATTTTCCCACATTGGGCTTGCCGACCACCGCCACATTGAGCCGCGCGGGCGCGGCTTGCTCCGCCTCGGTCCACGCCTCCGGCGGGATGGCGGCCACGGCTGCGTCCAGCATGTCGCCCACCCCTTGGCTGTGGGCGCAACTTGTCGGGTGGATTTCGTGAAACCCCAAGGGGGCGAATTGAGTCTCCACGTCATTGGCCAGCGTCGGATTGTCCGCCTTGTTGGCCACCACAATCACGGGCTTGCCGGTTTTGCGGATGTAGGTGGAGACCTCCTCATCCTGTGGGGTGATTCCCTCCTGGCAGTTGACGACCCACAGCAGAAGGCTCGCCTCCTCGACGATTTTATCGACCTGTTCCCGAATCATCCCGTCGAAGATGTCCTTGGCCTTTTCGCGGAAATGCAGTCCCAGACCGCCTGTGTCAACAAGCGTGAAACGATGTCCCTCGTGCTCGCCAATGGCGGTGACGCGGTCCCGTGTCACTCCGCTCTGCTCATGGACAATCGAGACGCGCTTGCGCAGGATGCAGTTGAACAGCGCCGATTTCCCGACATTGGGACGGCCTACAATGACAATGACTGGCAGTGACATGGGAAAGGCTCCTAAGGCTTTGGTAGGCGAAAACGACCAGTGCTTCTTGCATCAGAAGCCGTTGGTGACATGAGTCAGGCGACGGAGGCATTTCTCTCGTCCGATCACCACCATCGTCTCAAAGATGCCCGCTCCGATTCCCGTGCCAGTGATGGCGGCGCGCAGTGGCTGGTTGAGTTTGCCGTGGGCAATGGCATGGGCCTCGGTGGTGGCCTCGATGGCTGCCTCAATGGAGGGCGCATCCCATGCTGGCAGGGCGGACAGCCGCTCCGGCAGGGTTTTGAGGGCGGCACGTATGTTCTCATCCTTGAACTGTTTGGCGCAGACCTTCTCGTCGTATTCGGGAAGGTCGGAGAAGAAATACGTCCATTGCTCCAAGTCGCCAAAGGTCTTGGCACGGCTGTGCATCAGCAGGCAGACGGCGCGGAACAGTTCCGCATTGACCGTTTTGCCCCAGGGGTAATGCTCCGCGACCCACTGTTTGGCCTGGTTCAGAAAATCCTCCTCTGGGAGTTCGGCCATGTAGAGCCCGTTGAGGTTGGTGAGTTTCACCAAGTCCATTCTGGCGGCTCCACGCTGGCAGCGCTCCAGAGTGAAGGCCGAAACCAACTCGTCACGTGTCATCTTCTCGCGGTCGTCCGTCGGAGCCCATCCCAGGAAGGTGAGGTAGTTGAACAGCGCCTGCGGGAGGTAGCCCTTGGTGCGGAAATCGCCCACAAAGGCGTCGCCGTCCCGCTTGCTGTAGGGCTTGCCTGCGGCATTGACAATCATCGGCAGATGTCCGTACTGCGGTGGCTTCTCGCCCAGGCAGGCGAAGAGCATGATATGCTTGAAGGTGTTCTCCACATGGTCATCTCCTCGGATGATGTGGGTGACGCCCTGCGTGATGTCGTCCACGACATTGGCCAGATGGAAGACTGGCGAGCCGTCGTGGCGGACAATCACCACATCCTTCAGGCTGTCCAGCGGTTTGCTCATGTCGCCCTTGACGATGTCGTGGTAGTTGATGGTGCGCCTTGTGAAGGTGATTCTGGTTGCGCCCTGTATGGTGAACGTCTGTCCCGCGTTGACTTCAGCCAAGTGTGGCGTGAGTTCAAAAAGGCATTTCCCCGTGGCGTCGAAGGCCTTGAGGTCATGGAAACCCGCCAGGCAGGCTCCGCCTGGCCCTGCCTTGCCCTTGGCGGTGAGGATGGCGAAGTCCAGGCCATGCGCGGAGATGGCCAGCGGGGTGTCCGGATGCAGGGCCAGTTCGGCTGGGCCAGTCACCGTCACGCCTGGAACACGCCCCGTCTCCCAGGGAATGCGGAAGAGGATCGCCTCGCCCTGGCCGCCCTTGTCATCGCGGTAGGCGTCCCCCTGCGCCAGCAGTTTCTCGGCTGCGGCGATATGCTTGGAGATCTGGCTGGTCTGGTAGAGCGGGGGCTTTTCGTCATAGTCGAGACCGAGCCAATCCATGACCTCCAGCAGTGCGGAAATCGCCTCGGGAGTGGATCGCGCCAAATCGGTGTCTTCGATGCGCAGCAGGAAGGTGCCGCCCACGTGACGTGCAAACAGCCAGTTGAAGATGGCGGCGCGGATGTTTCCAATGTGTACCTGCCCAGTGGGGGAGGGGGCGAATCTGACTCTGACGCTCATGTTGTTTTCTCCTAAAAAATATTGCAATGCAATAATATAGCAGTCAAAACGCGAGTTGGCGATTGGCAGGAGGGATTTTCCCTTCAATTTTCTTTCGAGAACACGCCATCGCGGATGCTTTCCAGCTCCTCCCAGCGGGCGTAGAGCCTGGCGACCTCAGCGCGGGCCGCCTCTAATTGGGCAGTGATTTCGGGAAGTTCACGCCCGTGCTTCTGATGAAAATCTGGCTGTGTGAACAGGGACTCGATTTCCGCGACGGCTGCCTCTGCCTGGCAGATGGCATCCTCCATCCCTTCCAACTCCTTCTGCTCCGCCCATTTCAGTTTGCGGACAGTCTTGGCCGGCCTGGCCGAAGGTCTGGGCGCCTGGGTCTCCTCCGTCTGGGGGCGGGCGGAGAGGCGTTCTGCGCGTTTTTCGGTGTAGTAGGTGTAGTTGCCTGGGGTGAAGGTCAGGCTGCCGTCCTCCTCGAATGCGAGGATGTGTGTGCATACCCTGTCCAGAAAATAGCGGTCGTGGCTGACCACGGCCACATTGCCGCCGAAGGAGACGAGCGCCTCCTCCAGAATGCGCAAGGTGGGCAAGTCCAGGTCGTTGGTCGGTTCGTCCAGCAGCAGGAAATTGCCTCCGCGCTTTAGGATGATGGCCAGGACAAGCCGGTTGCGCTCACCGCCTGACAGTTTGCCGACCTGGGTGTTGATTTCCTCATTCTGGAACAGGTAGTTGTGAAGATACCCCCACAGTCCCAGCTTTCGGTTGTCAAACATCACGAAGTCGTTTCCCTCGCCAACCTCCTCAAACACCGTTTTCCCGTCATGGAGGATGACCCGATGCTGGTCAGCGTAGTTGAAGCGCACGCGCTCGCCAATGCGGATGCTGCCGCAGTCTGGAGTCAATTCGCCCAGAATCAGCCGGAGCAGACTGGTTTTCCCCAGGCCATTGCGTCCGACAATGCCCAAGCGCATTCCCGCGCTGAACTCCAGATTCAGGTGCGAGAAGAGGGTGCGCCCCCCCAGGGTGAGGCTGACGTCCTTCAAGTTGCAGATGATGTTTCCCACTGGCGGTGCTGGCGGGATGAGCAGTTCCACGGACTGCTCGCGTTTGAGCGGCTCCTGATTCGCGGCCGCCTCAAAACGGTCGATGCGGGCCTGGCTTTTGGTGCCCCGCGCCTTGGGGCCGCGGCGAATCCACTCCAGTTCACGGCGGATGAAGGCCAGACGCTTGGCCTCTGCCGCCTCCACATCGGAGATGCGTTCCGCCTTCTTGCGGAGAAACTCGCTGTAGTTGCCGTCATACGAGTAGATTCTTCCGTAGGAGAGTTCCAGGATGCGGGTGGCCACCTTGTCCAGAAAGTAGCGGTCGTGGGTGACGATGAGGCAGGTGCAGCGACTTTTGGGCAGCATGTTCTCCAGGAAGGCGATGGTCTCCGCGTCCAGGTGGTTGGTCGGTTCGTCCAGCATCAGCAGGTCTGGCAAATCGACCAGGACTTTGGCAAGCCCGACACGCCGTTTTTCGCCCCCCGATAGGGTATCGACAGTGCGCGCCTGGTCTGGTATCTTGAGCGAAGTGATGAGGGACTGGATGGTGTTCTCCAGTTCCCATCCGCCCCGGGCGGCGATGGCCGCCTCCAGTTCATGCTGACGAGCGCCTGCGGAGCGCTCATACTCGTGCATCAGTTCCAGCAGGTTGGCGGCCCCCTCCAGAATGCATTCGCGGACGGTGGCCCCCGCCGTCAAATCGACCTCCTGCGGGAGGTAGGCCATGCGCAGTTTCTTGCGTGTGCTGATGTCTCCAGTGAAGAAATGCTCGGCGCCGCTGAGGATGCGCATCAGGCTGGATTTGCCGGAGCCGTTGCGCCCCACCAGGGCCACCCTTTCGCCTTCCCGAAGAATCAGGTCCTGGCGGTCGATGAGCACGCTTTCGGCAATCTGGTAGTGCAGTCCAGTTGCCGTGAGCATGACGGGATTGGAGTCGTAGAGTCCCATGGGATGGCGCTTCAGGCGATGGGGGAGGGTGCGTCGCCCTCCAGGGAGATTAGGCTGCCGGTGTCTTCGGAGAGTTCCGCCCCGAAGCAGAGTTTCATCGTTTCGTATGCGTCCGCGGCTGGCACTTCAGGGGGCAGGCCCTTGGCGACCAGTTCCGCCACGCGCACATTCTGGGTGTGGGTGCTGTGGAACCAGCGGTTGTCCTCTTCGGGAGACCAGCGGATGTCCTCGGCGATTTTGGATTCCAGACCGTCCTCCGCGTAACTGTATTCCCAGCGGCGAAGCCGTCGTTTGAAGACGTCTGTCTCAATTCCGCCCTTTGTCCCGCAGATGTGATATTGAAGGAAATGCCCGTCCTCGGACTGTTTTGCCAGAATCTCCTGGAGCGGGTCGGCATGGTAGGATTCGGCAAAGTACATGATGAAATTGAGGGTGCCGACTCCTCCGCCGTCAAACTTGGTGATGATCTGGTGGTTGTCGCGGTGGCTGAAGTACTCCACGACTTTGGGGGCGGAGGCGGAATAGACTGTGCGGACCTGACGGTCAAACCACCAGCGTTCCAAATCCAGGTAGTGCGAGAGTTTCTCGCCAATGAGGAAACTGCCGCTGTGCTGGCTGCGCCAGGAGCCTTTGCGGTGGAATTCGCAGCAGTAGTAGCGGCACTGGATGTTGACGGGCGTGCCGATGAGCCCCTGCTGAATCCAGTCATGGACTCTCATGTACAATGTGGAGTAGTGCAACTCGAAGCCTATTTGCAGAAAGCCGCCTGTCTCACGCTGGACTTTCATCAGTTCCTGCGCCTCCGCCAGATTCAGCCCCATGGGCTTTTCGCACAGGACGGCTTTGCCTGCCCGCAGGGCGGCGCTGGCCTGGGCGACATGGAACTGGTTGGGCGTGGCGATGTACACCAGCCGTATCTGGGGATTCGCCAGAACTTCCGCCGCCGTGGCGGGGATGACCTCCAGTTTGGTGGCATTCCGCGCAGTCAGTTCTGGGGTCGCATCCACTCCGTAGATGCGTTCCACGTAGGGGGATGCTTTGGCTGCTCCGACATGGGTCTTGCCCATGCCGCCCAGCCCCAGAACTGCGACGTCAATCTTGCTGCTCATGTTTCAAAAAGTTCTTTTGTATGTTGTGTGTGAAAAGGTGGTTCTGAACAGTTAACTCAAAGCATAATATATCATCTTTTTTCCCCCTGGAAAATGGTCATTTTGTGATTTTTTCGATGCGGACATTGTCCACCTGGAGTTCCGCGCCTGGTTTCAGACGCAGCCCCTGTGCCGCCTGGACTGCCGTGGCACCCGCATCCATCCGCAGATAGAGGCTCTGCCCTCCTGAGATGAAATCGAAAGGGTCAGGTTTAATCGCTCCGACAAACGTGGGGTCGGAGGGAGGGGGCACTATCCAGGCTCCGATGCGGCCATTCTTCAGTTCCGCGTCGAAATTGCTGTTCTTGACCAGGTTATCGTTCGATTGCGCATCCTTCAGGGATAGCCGTCCATATCGGTCAATGCTGTGGAAATTGTTTTTGAGGAAGGGGCTCCAGGAGTAAAGACGCTGATACATGGGTTCGTCCTTCAGTTGGCGGTTGTGGGAAAGGTAAAAGGGGAATTCCTCCTTCAGTTCGCCAAGTGCCGCCAGCGGGATTGCCGCCTCCGCGCTCCAGAAGCCCTTTGCCGTCAGGCTTCGGACTATGATGCCTGGTTTCCAAGGCTTTCCGCCAGGGAACGCCAGCCCCTGCCATTCGCCGCTCGGATGAACGATGATCTGGTAATAATTCTGATTGTCCCCCGACGGGTTCAGGAAGATTTCAAAGGCGGCATCTTCGGTGATATTTTTCCTGCTATTCGGACCGGTGATTTTCAGCCGCTTCATATCTGGTTCATCGCAGTGGAAGGCTATGTAAAGAGCATCGGCGTCTTTATGTGCTACCGCATAGATGGGCAGGTCTGTTTTCGGCGTCTTGATGGAGCGTAGATATGCAGTTTCACCTGGAAGCCGAAAATCTGTGTCCAAGACGACAATCGCCTGAGCGTGTCTTTAGGAAATTCCGAAGTTTTTTCCCCTGACAGTCCCGTCCGACGATATGGATATCATTATCCTTCTTGAGAATGCAGAATCCATCCAGCCATAATTTTGCGGGGTCCAGATCAGGATATGCTTTACGGAACATCGGATTATCTCCGAGAATGATAGCATACTTTGCGGAAGAGCGCTTGTCCGTCAGCGGAACTTTCGCTCCTGTCGCCTTTTCGAGGAACCTCTGCAATTCCTCCCTGCATATTGCAGAACATCGCCCGAATCGTTCGGAATCACGATTTCCAGGTTGCTTTTCCCGTTGGCAATCAGCGTCACCGTCTCCTGGCCAAGTTCCGCAATCCTTGCTGGAGGCTCAAAATAAAGTTCAGGAAGATTCGATGCCGCGGAGAAGAACGTCGCGGCCACGATGGCAATAATCGTCAGGATTCCCTTCATTGTGCCCCCCCTTTTCAGTGTCAGTTAAGATTGTAACCAGCGGGTTCCAGTAGGATTTTGTCTTCGTCACCGTTCGTGTAATGAACCTTTTTATCGTCCACGGAACCGACATGGCCATCCAGGTAAACAAGATTGGCGAGATTTAGGTGGCGGTTTCGGAAATGGCTGTTTGCCGGCGTAAAATCCCGAGAGGTTATGTAGTAGGCGAAATAATCGCCCGACTCCCAGGACTCCGCCACAAGAAGGCTTCTGGTCGGCGCCTTGATTCGACACGCCTTGATCATCGCGTTCCTATAACCAGAAGTTCAATCAGTGTGAAATTTTGGGAAAACAACTGCGTTGTCCGCGCTGATTTGATTTTGTCGCATCTCATCTTGAAGTTTCCTTTTCGTTGTTGTGGTTTTTGTGGAGACAGAGTTTCAGCATATCCGAAAATTGTTTTCGGGCCACATCGGGTTATGGATTCCGAACGGTGCTCCCTCCAGTTCCAGTTTCAGGATTCGGGGCGGTTCGTTCGCTTTGCGTTCTGGCAAACCAGTCAACCTGATAATGTCCGCCTGCTGCTCAAAGGCGATTTCTTCGCCGGAGGCGAGCAGGAAAATGGAGTTGACCCTGTTGCCTATGCCGCAGATTTTTCGCAAGACGCCGTTCCAGTCCCTGGTCAGCATGATGTAGGCCGAATTGCCTCGCCCGACGGAAAGTTCCTGGTCCTTGTAATTGAAGGGATGCGGCATCACATCGTAAACAGCCTCTCCGTTTTGGCGAAGCCATGCTCCGACTTTTGGTCATGGAATTTCTCCTTCCTCAGGGGGTGCTTCGGTGTTTGTCGGAGATGTGCGCAGGAAAGAGTCCGAGGGCTCGAAACAGGGCACCAGGTACTTTCCGCAAACCCTGCCAGGGTTATCAATCGTCTGCAATAGAACCTCGACGGTCGTTGTCATCATTTTCTCCCAGTCATAATGAATGACGGCGATTCCCTGTTCAGCGGACGCCTGGAAATTTGTTCCCAGAATCACCACGTCATCAGGAAGTCGCAGCCCCCTTGCCGTCAAAAGCCGTTTCAGCGTGGTGAAGTCGCAGCGGAATAGCCCGACAATGCGCACCCCCTCCTTTTTCACCAAATGGCAAATGCGATCTGCAATCTGCACCATGACAACATCGTTTGTCTCAGGAGAAATGGGAATGCTGAAAACATGCCTGGAGTCCATGTTGATGCCGCATTTTATGGCCGCCTTCCTCATGCCCACTGAGAAAATGTCGGACATCGTGATGGTGTCCATGAGATACGGTTCACAAGCCTGACCACAGAAGACAGCCAAGTTTCCCTCGATGCCCGACTGATGAATCAGACGAAGAGTCTTCGTGAAGGCATTGGGCAAATCTGGATTGATGACCGACAGCCCGATGTCTTCGGGTTCGACAGGGATGTCAGTCAGAACTGCGGGAAGACGTTTCTTGATGTTCTCAATGACCGCCCTGTCTGGTGTGGCGAACACAACTCCATCCACGAGGTCGTTCAGCAGAAGGCGGTTGCGAAAACCATTCTGATGGCGGTATCGGTAATTGACGCCACTGCAGTCATGCGCCATGCACGCCTGTTCAAAATAGAACATTCGCATCGGCTCGTAATGCTGGCTTGCGATAGAGAGCAAGCCAGCATTATAAGGACAATAGGTAATTCGCAGCAGCAAACCAGTTTTCTGATGCTTAGGCAGTTCGCGTGAAAAAAAACTCTTCGCGTACTGGTTGGGAACATAATTCAGTTCATTGACCACATCCCAGACACGCCTGATGGTCGCATCGGAATACCGACCGATGCCTTTCAGCACCTGACTGGTCGTGGTAATGCTTACGCCAGCCGCTTTCGCCACATCTCTGATGGTTACGTTATGTCCCATTGAATACACCTTGTCAAACAATTTTGTCAAACGATGTTTACTATAATGTGAGCAAAAAGAAAATCAAGTGTGGTGGCGGAAAAAAATGGAAATTATAATGCTCTTCCTGTGTTCAATCGTGTTCATTCCTGTTCCTTTTCAAGTGATTGGGTTGCCGTGTCAATGGGGTGTGGCTCCAAAGGTATCCGTGGCTTCGCCCCGAGTGTTTGCTGCAACCATTTCCGCGATGCGTTCGTTCATGGCGAGGCACCCTGGTCGCGTGACCTTGAATGGCGGGATGACGGCACGGTCGAACGAACTCAGGATGAGTTGGCGATGCGCGGCGAGCCAGAGCGAATCCTCCACCGAGGGGTCGTAGCGTTCCGGCAGGCCGTAGGGCACGGTCTTGATCCAGCGCGAATGCGGCAACGCCTTTAGCCGACGTTCGAACTCGCGCTCGCCAGGCGATATGAAGCCGCAGACCGGCGTCCAGCCGTGTTTCGCGCGTTCGACAAGGGCCGCGATTTCATCTTCAAGTTCCGCCACCGCCTTTTTCATGGTAAGCCGCACGGGATAGAGGAACGGCGATGCGAGGATGGTGATGTCGCCAACGGACGACCATTCGAGTGCGGGGTTGAGAATCGGGTGGCGCAGGTTGGCGCGGAAGCGAAACATGTCGGGGTTGTCCAACTTCCAGAAATACCGTGCCGGGTTCATCTTGATGTAGCGGCGGATGGCGGCGAGCTGGCGGGAGTCGAAGGAGATGTCAATCCAGTAGTCGCGAGACCAGGCGAACGATGGGAGCTCTGCACCCCCGACGCTGGCCGTTTTTTCCATGAACCGATGCGCGAAAACCAGCGGGTTGAAGCGGAACTCGCCCTCCGAATTCACGATGAGGAGCAGATGCACATGGTCGGGCATGATGACGAAATCGCTGGCCGTGAAACGTGGCTCGATCTGGTGGAGTTGCCGCCAGAACGCCACCACCCGCTCGCCGGGCGGCAGAAGCACGGGCCGTTTCTCGCCGCGCACAAGCCGTGAAAGCACGGGCCGCCGTCCCTCCACGACAAAGGTGAAGAAGAAAAAACGCCGCCCAGTGTGGATGAGGGGGAAGTTCATGGTGTGGCTCCCGTCGTTCGCAGCCCGCGCACCACCCCAAGCAGCTCCTCAACCTTCGCCACTATCCGCTTCTGCTCCTCAAGGGGCGGAAGAGGAATCAACAGATTGCCGAGGGCGGATTTACCCATGTGTACAATCATGCCACCGGTACAAACAGCTGCCTTCTGACTGATCATGAATGGCGAGAAAAGGAAATAAACCAATAGCATCGGATCATAAGGATGATTCGTTACCTTGGCCAAATCACCTCCTACGACCAATCTCTCTTTGCCGAGATACGCTGTAGCCTTGGCAATCTCTATTTCGTTTTCGCCCGTTAGGGTACATAGAACATCACCAAACATTGCTTCACGACAGTTATCAGCAACTTCCTTCGGAACATGTGAAACCGACTGCGAGAACGAATATCCATATTCCGTGTAAACCTCTCCGTATCTTACACACTGGACACCCGACTCGACTGTCTCATTCCGTCTGATTCCTGTCCCACGAACAATATCCGATACATCCCCCAGTCTCACCCACTTCCATCCTTCTGGAATCTCGAACGGAGGGTCGATGGGCGCATCTTGGTTCTTACAGGGGGACTTATGAGAAGTCGCCGCGATGCGCTTCAAGAGTTCGCTTGCCGGTTCGTCGTTCGGGTCTTGCGGCACAAGTTTGCCGCGAATGGCAAGGTCGAGAATCTTCTTATCGAGGCGTTTCGCCGCCACCTCCAATCCTTCCGCTGCCTCGTCCAGCGAGTCTGCTATCTTGAACAGTTCCTCGATACGAGCAACTATCCTTTTCTGCTCGACGAGGGGTGGAAGAGGAATTGGCAAAGAAACAAACTTATTCCAAATAATACTTTCAACGGTTGTTCCTG
>JAFRLP010000217.1 GCA_017431185.1 Victivallales bacterium
AAAACAGATTCCAACAACTCATGGATGCGGCTGCACGCCGCCTCCTCGTCTTCTCCTTCGGCACGGACGGTGAAGCCGCTGCCGCTGGCCAGCGCCAGCGCGCAGATGGCCAATGCGCTACGAACGTCACCGCATCGTCCATCTGGCGCAATGACCTCGATTTTGGACTTGAAGTTCTGCGCGGCCTTCAACAATTCCCCACAGGGTCGCAGATGGATGCCCCGTGGATTATGCACAACGCCCTGTTTTTCGGTCATGGTTGTCCTCGCAGGTCTTCAATTGCACACGCCAGCGCCGACAGCAACTGGCCGTCGGCATACGTACTGGGGAATTTCGCCACGGCCTCGACGGCGGCGGCCCGGACTTCCGCCTCCGAATCGGACAGGGCGGCGTTCACGCAGGGGCGCACCATCGCATCGCCGCGATTCCCCAGAACTTTGATGAGAGCCGCCCTCTGCCTGGCAAATCGCCTGCCTGGCTTCATGGCGGCCATCATCCGCTGGGTGAACTCCGTATCGGCAAATCCGGTGGAAAGCCGTCCCATGGCGGTGGCGCGTAGAACGGAGTCCGCCGATCCAAGTTCCCTCATCAAATGGAGGAACGACTCGTCGCATTCCCCGAAGGCAAGCAACAGGGCCTCCATCCCCTGTACGCCGCCATACCGCTTATGGAAACTGAGCGCCCAGTTTTTGCATTCGAGTATGCAGAGGTCGCGCAGGGCCGCCGGGGCAATCCTCCTCCCCTGCTGGCAGAGAGCCGTCTGCCGCCTGATTTCCGCATCCGGCAACTGTTTCAGAATGGTCAGAAAGGCACGACGCGCCGTGCCGGCGACTTCGCATTTGGGGGAGCCAGAGGCCTCGAACAGAATCGGCAGCAGTTTCAGGGCGCCTTGCGTGGCAAGGCCTGGCCACACCATCCGTGCGGCCGCGTCACAGCGCTTGCCGGCAAATTGGAGCGCACGGTCGAGATGTTCCTGGTCAACGGTGGCAAAGGCCAGCGCCACCGCCAGCAACTCCGCCCGCGCCAGGCGGGACGGCGTGCGCCAGGCTGCCGACCAAATCGCCTCGTAGGCCTCCCCTGTGTCGATGGACTCCAACGCTCCCAGGGCGGCGGTGCGTTCCTGTGGCTCGCCGTCCAGCCATTCCGCAATGGCGGACACCGTGGATGGCACCGCCAGCAGTTGGAGAAAATGCAGCAGAATGCATCGGGCAGCCGCATCCGCGGCCTTGGGCAATTGTTCAGCCAAGGCAGTGGCGAGTGCGGTGCGGAGCGTGTCCTGGCCAGGCTCCAGCGACCGATGCACCAGACCTTCCAGGGCGAAGGATGCCACCACTGTCGGACTGTCATTCGCCTCCTTGAGGCAGGCGGCCAGTTTGGCGACCGCCGCCTCAGGGTTTTCCGCCATGCGTCCAATAAACGCCCGTCCCTGTTCAGGCTCCGCCCAGACCAGGGAGGGTCTCTGTTCCTTTGATTCGGCTTTCTTCTTCATCGCGCCCCCTCCTCGCCAGACCCCGTGTACAGTTGCGTCCACGGCGCGCGCAGCGGCTGTTTCGCCAGCCGGTTGGCTCCGTCATCATTGACAAAGCGCATCTTAACCGGGTCAAAATGGAGAACCCGACCTGTGCGGATGGCACAATTCGCCAAATGCACCAGAATGTTGCTGCGGTTCCCGTTGAGTTCGTTCAGGCCAAAGGGACGGCGCGTGCGCACCGACACGTTGAAGTCGCTGACCTGCGGCGCAGGGTCAGGCAACTCCGCCACCACATTCGCCAGTCCCTCCGGCTCCGTGCGGAAATTCGGATAGACCTTTCCCAACGGCCCCTCAATGAACGGCTTGCCTTTGGTCTCCTCCTCCCCCCATTCGCAGGACTCCAGGATGATTTTGCAGCCATCGGAATACTCCATCTGGACACGTCCCCACAAACCAACCACGTCGGGATGCTGCGGCCAGGGCGCAGTCGCCTCGATGGTGACGGGACTGGTGTTGTCCTTGTCCAGAATGTACTGGACAGGGTCAAGGTAGTGCTGCCCCATGTCGGCCAGCCCCCCGCCGTCGTAATCCCAGTAGCCTCGGAAGGACTGCGAGGTGCGGTGCGTGGTGTAGGGCTTGTAGGGGGCGGGCCCCAGCCACAAATCGTAGTCAATGTCCGCTGGCACCGGCTCTGGCGGCAGCCCAGTCTGGCCTGTCCACATGGAGGCCTTCCAGGCAAAGCCTGTATGGGCGCTGACCCGCACCGTCAATGGCCACCCCAGCAGTCCGCTCTGCACCAGTTTCTTCAGCGGGGCAACCGTGGTGCCCAGACCGTAGAACTGGCCATACAGCCGAAACCAGGTGTTGAGGCGGAACACCCGGCCATTGCGGCGAACCGCCTCGGCAATCACGTTGCCCTCGTCAATCGTGCGGGTCATGGGCTTCTCCGCCCACACGTCGCACCCCGCGTCCAGAGCATAGACATTCTGCAGGGCGTGCCAATGCGGCGGCGTGACGACGTGCATCACGTCGATATGCTCATTGTCAATCATCTCGCGGAAATCATGATAGACGCGGCACTCCCGCGCCTCCGCCTCCCGTCCGCTTTGGGCGGCCAGTTCCGCAGCGAAATCCCTGGCCAGCCGAATGGCGGACTTTTTGACGTCGCAGAAGGCGACCAGACGCGCGTGCGGGTCATTGAACACGTAGCGCAGATGGCCACGCCCCATTGCACCTACGCCGATAATGGCGTGGTTGATGCGGTCATTGGCTCCCGGCTGCCCAGCACGGCCAAGCACTTTGCCGGGCACCACCTGGGGGGCCTTTCCGCCCATTGGCTGTTTTTTGTCTCTCGCTGTGGAACGTTTCATCATCTTTATCACGTGGAACCTCGGCAAAGACGCCATCGACGCAAGGCAGATGGCGAGGATTTTGCCGACGCCCCAGAATGTTCAGCACACAGGGAAACCCGTCAAAAGACAAGAATCCATCATAACATGACAAAGTATAAATCACCAGTCGCAAAAGTAAAGCGGACACCTTGAAAAAAAATCTCCTCAAGGCTTTTTTTTTGCCCTCTGCCGCCATTGCAAGCGGCAAAGGACAGGTTATATTTGGGGAGTCTTTCATCCCCACGGCAATCGTCGGTTTTCTCTTTGCGATCGGCGTCAACCATCCCCAGTTCCTGAATCAATAATGCGCATCCTGACCCAATGGGTACCCGCTTCGGACGGCACACGGCTCGCCACCGGAGTCTATCTCCCTGACAGACCGGGGCCATTCCCTGTGGTCGTCACTCGCTCCCCCTATCTGGAAAGCGGAAAACTCCCCGTCCTAGGCGATTGGACAGAGGCGGGGTGCGCATTCGTGCTTCAGGCATGCCGTGGCACTGGCGCGTCCGAAGGCACGCTGATACCCTGGATGCACGAACAGGAGGACGGCGGACAACTGCTCCGCTGGGTGGCCGAACAGCCGTGGTGCAATGGCCAAATCGCCCTGACTGGCTACAGTTACTGCGGGACAGCCGCGCTTTTGGCGGCCGCCAGCGGGCATCCCGCCCTGCGCGCAATGGAGGCGGGAGCCTGCCCAT
>JAFRLP010000218.1 GCA_017431185.1 Victivallales bacterium
CTCTGCGTGACCAGGCAACGCGGCTGTGGGGCGGGGATGACCGCATTTCCTGCGAGTTCCCTGACGGATGCACCGCCAAACTGGAGGTGGTTTCCCATCTGCTGACGTCCTCCTGCACCTGCGCGCGGTTCGCTCAGGGCAAGGCCTGCCCGCACCTCTGGGCGACTTTGCGCATCGCCGACTGGCATGAGGATTTGACCGTTGCACTCAAAAAGAACTGCCCGAGAAAGATTTCCCTGGCATCCGCCTCGTCCGTCGGCGGTGAAAGCCAAATCGTCTATGAGAAAACCAGGACGGCGCCACGCGCCTTGCGTCCCAAAGTCCAGACGGATGAAGAGGGGCGGTTGCTGGAGTACGCGCCTGCGGAACTGCCGAGGCAGACACCAGCGCGCCCTGCCCTCCCCTCCCCGCCCGTTGACACATCGCTGGCGCAGGAAATCCTTTACGTGATACGGCCAGACCATCAGGGGGAGGATGTGACACGCTGTCCTGTGGAGACCTGGTGGCGCCCGCGTCCCCAGGCAGGGCAAACGCCAGGGCCTTGCCGTCCCTTCCATTGGGAGCCAGGCACGGCGGTTGCCACCGCCGTGGACTCGCGCCTGCTCACGCTATTGTCTCCGTGGCGAGCGGAGCCGCCAGGCCGCCCCAACCTGCATTTGGTCCCCGTCACCTGCGGGGATGTGTTTGTGGCGCTGATGGAGGCCTCGTCACGTTTGCGGTGGGCGGACTCCCGCGAAGGCGCCATCCGCCTGCATCCGTTGGACTACCCGCTGCGGCTGCCGCTGGAGTTTCAGGTGAGGGCAGCGCTGAATTCGGAGGCTTTGTTCCTCTTCGCCCCTTTGCTCGGCAACCAGAGCAGGGAGGTTCCCTGGACAGCAGTCCGCATGATGGTCGCCCCGCCCTCCAATAGCGAAGGCACACGCTCCAACGGTCTCCTGCTGGCGGAGAACCAACTGTTGCCCGTCAATTGGAAACGCGCCGATGACCTGGGACGGCAGTTCCTCGTCAGCCCGACCCTCACGCTGGATTACAGCGCAGCCCTGGCGCTGGTCTCCGCCATCGTCAAAGAGACCGACTTGGACATCAGCCATTTTCCAGAGGCCATACGGTTCCACTCACAGGCGGTTGCGCCCCAGGGGCGGCTCTACATCCGCACAGCGCGCTTCAAGTTCCAGGAAAAGGAGCAGCTTCACGCCGACTTGAGTTTCCAATATGGCACCATCAACGTTCCTGAGACCTCCCAGGAGACCCGGTTCACCGATGGACGAACACTCATCATGCGGGACGAACCAGCCGAGCAGTGCCTCAGGGAACGACTTTTCTCTCTGGGGTTCCGCTACAACACAAAGGCATATCTCGAAGAACTGGGCTGGAAACTGCTGCCCGCCAAACTGGACGAGGCGGTGCTGGATTTGGTGGACGAGGGCTGGACTGTCCAGGCCGAGGGCAAAACCTACCGGCGACCAGTCACCAGACAGGTCACCGTCTCCTCTGGAATGGACTGGTTCGAGGTCAAGGGCGACATCGAGTTCGACGGACAACCCGCCCCCATGCCCGCCTTGCTGGCCGCCGCCAAAAGCCACCAGCACACCGTGAGGCTCGATGACGGGACATACGGTCTGCTGCCCCGTGAATGGCTGGAGAACTTCACCGCGCTCACGGAATTGGGCGAAGTGACGGATGACCGCATCCGTTTCAGAATCGAACAGGCGACGCTGGTCAACGCCATCCTGGGCGACCGCCTGGCCCAGGCAGACTCCGCGCTGCGGGACCGGATTGCCGAATTTGACCGCCTGGCCACTCCGCAGGCCGCACCTGCGCCAGACGGCTTCCAGGCCACCCTGCGCCCCTACCAGGAAGTCGGCCTGGGCTGGCTGCTGGCCATGCAGAAGGCAGGATTGGGAGCATGCCTGGCGGATGACATGGGTCTGGGCAAGACCATCCAGGTGCTGGCGGTGCTGGCACAGCGCGCACGCGAGCCTGGCCACCGTCCGTCCCTGCTGGTGATGCCGCGCTCGCTCATCTTCAACTGGCAGGCGGAGTCGCAACGCTTTGCGCCGTGGCTGCGCACCAAACTGCATCTCGGGGCCTCGCGCGACC
>JAFRLP010000219.1 GCA_017431185.1 Victivallales bacterium
ATATCTCCACCTCGGCGGGACAAAGGACTTTCGCCTCCTGCGCGGAGTTCAGGCGGGGCAGTTCCGCCTTGGTGGCAGTCCACCCGCGATGCACCAGAGCCCCTTGGAAGGGGGGATTGCCGACAGGATGTCCAGTGACCTTGAGCTGACGCGGGTCAAAGCCCGATGGCACCTCGACCCGTGCCCCCTCCGTCTCCGTGCGGACAGGCTCCACCGCAAAGCAGCGTTCTATGGTGCGACGGCAGTCATCATGGACTTTACGGGCGGCGGCGCCGACCTGTTCATCGGAATAGGGGGTCAAATCCTCCTGAAGAAAATCGATGAACCGGTCTTCCCTCTGGAGGAGCCCCAGCAAATGCAAGGCGCCTGTTCCGCTGTCCCCCGTGGAAGTCGTGGCAGCAGAGGCCTCTGGCGTTGGCTGCACGGTTGTCTCAGGCAAGGCGGCTCTGGCCTCCAGCTGACGCCAGGCCTCCGCTTTCTCTTCACTTCTCAATATTGCCCAGAAGGCATTCCAGGCTGTGGCAAATGTTCCCATGGATGGTGTTCAGAGTGGTTGGGGTGTGGTGGTGCAGAGCATCAATCGCGGCGACGACCGCCAAGAATTCCCGCCCGATACAGGAAGTAAAGCAGTGTCAGGAGGGCGGAAATGGCGCTGGCGACGTATGTCATGAAGGCCGCGTTGAGCACTGACGCCGCATGTTCCTCCTCCTGCGGGGAGAGAAGGCCGCATCGGGTCATGGCGGTTTTGGCGCGGGCGCTGGCGTCCCATTCCACTGGCAGGGTCACGATGGTGAACAGGAAGGCGCAGCCAAACAGGATGCAGGCTCCGTACATCAGGGAGGTCATCTGCAAAAGCAGCCCCAACATCAGCACCAGATAGGAGAACTGGGAGCCGATGTTTGCCAGGGGAACCAGACTGGAGCGCATGCCCAGCCAGGGGTATTCGGTGGCCTTCTGCAGGGCATGGCCCGCCTCATGGCAGGCCACCCCGACAGCCGACAGCGACCGTCCATTGTACACGGCAGTGGAGAGATTCAATGTGTTGTCGGCTGGATTGAAATGGTCGGAGAGGAAGCCGTCGATGCAGTTGATGCGCACGTTATAGACCCCGTTGGCGCGGAGCATGGCGTCCGCCGCCTGAGCGCCTGTCATTCCACCGGCTCCAAGCACACGGTCGTACCGTTTGAACGTCGATTTCACGTATAGGCTGGCCAGCATGGAGATGATGAGGCCAGGGACTGTCAAGAGCAGGTAAATGGGGTCGAAGTACATGTGCGCGGAAAGGTGGTTCGTTTTTTCCTGTTCTTCCCAACGTTCCTTCAGAAGAACCAGTGCTGTATGGCGTACAGGAAGAAAATGATTTCGAGGGTCAAGGTGACAATGCAGAGGCAGTAACTGGCCAGGAGCAGCCTGGACATGAGCACTTCGCCTTTGTGAAGGACTTGGGCGATCAATACCAGATTGGTGGCGGTGGGAACGGAGGCCTCAATCATCATGACCAACAGGAAAACCGGGTCGTGCGGCATCCATCCCAGCCAGAAGACCAGCGTGGTGTACAGCATGCCGAAGACGGGCATCAGGACAAGGCGCCCCAGTGCAAGCGCGCCATAGGAACGCAGGGGCAATTGTTCGCCGGACGGAAGTTTCTCCGCAAGATTCGCACCCAGGACAATCAGCGCGCAGGGAAAGACGGCTGGACTTGTCATCCGGCATGCGTCTATGACAATGTGCAGGGGAGCATCCGACGGCACCATCGGGCGGTTCAGCCAGGGGACAGTCCCGATGAGAATCCCGAGGAGAGACC
>JAFRLP010000220.1 GCA_017431185.1 Victivallales bacterium
AACACCTGGACGGCGGTCTTTTCCGGAACAAGGCACTTGTCTTTGATTTCAAGGTGATGGAAACTCTCAATGCCCTGGGACAACAGGCTGGCCGAAAAAAGGGAAAACGCCAACAGAAAAATGGCTTTCAGTGTTTTTTTGCGCATGGGAGATTCCTTGGTATTTAGTCAGATGAAATGTCAGTCAAATTCTTGAAAAGAAAGTGATAACGGCCAATGGCTCAATCAGATTGAATGATTTACCCACCTTTGTCATCCCCAAGTATCGCGCTTGGCTCCTTTTTTTCGGAGAGGACGTCTTGTGGCTTCACAGACCCCCAAAGGGGGACAGAAATACCATGAGCCAGGTTCTTTTTTGCCTGTGGCATGGCGTGCCTCAAGGATTCGGAATGCAGTCTCAAAATGAGCGGAGATGTTATGGTCGAGGATAGGATATTTCTCCTCTTCAAGCCATTGCGGGGTGTCGATGAACACAGGAAGGATGTCCTCGGGAATCCGAATGCCGACCTTCTGGCAGGCATTTTGAAACAGACTACGGCCATACAGCACCACAATGGAGTCCAGATCGCCACGATGCACCTGAAGATACTCCATCTCCTGAAGCAACCTGGTCGAGCCTCCTTCACAGACCGTCAGAGAGAAGATGTGGCTCTGAATCCACTCCTGGCTGAGGCCAGTCTCCGCCAATGCCAGCCGCCAGTAGGCCAGACGGTACATCTCCAGTTCGTTCTCCTCCCTGTTGCAGAAGATGCCTGGGCGCGTGCGTCCTTTTTTCCGCAGGAAGGCGAGGATCTGGCGAACCGTCTCGGACTCATCGCAGATGATGCTGGTGACCTTGTGTGAGCCAGAAAGTTTTCCCAACACCACCACACGGTTGCAGACATGCGCGAATGTGGCGGTGAATCGGCTCCAATCCGCTGACAGGCAGTAAATCAGCGTATAGGCGTCGGGTGAGTTGATGAACACCGAGGCATCGTAAATGTCGGTGGTCTTCAACGGAACAATCTCGATTTTCCAGCCAGCCCGCCGAAAACGCGCCAACTCCGATTCAAAGTGAGCGGAATAATGGCTCCAGCATTCCGCGAGCAAAACCAGATTCAGCCGTTTCTCCCTGGGAGGACGGCACTCGCCAGCATACAGAACAAAGTACCCCACTCCACGCTGGCACCGAATATACCCCTCCTCCTCCAGCATCTTCAGCGTCTTGGAGGCCGTGACGTAACTCACGCCATACTCGGACACCAGCGTGTTTATCCCCAGAAAACGGCTGTTGAAGGAAAACTCGCCAGTCTCGATGCGCCTGGCCAGGCTCTCCTTCAACTTCGCGCTTTTGATGTTCTCTGATCCGCTCATGTTATATAATTTAATCCATATATCTTGAGATGCAAATCAGTCTGTAATTTTTTTCCGTTCGGTGTTTCGGTGTTTTTTCCACTCTCTGTTTGACAAACGGCCTCCCCGATGTTATCTTATGAGAAATTCAAATACGAAACAGAGGTGTTCATATATGAACAATACCATACCAGCTGTGGACAAGGCTGTGCTGATGTTGCTGGCGTTGTCAAATGGCGCGAAGACCCAGGCGGAACTGAGTAAGGAACTCAGCATCGCCACAAGCACGGCCTACCGAATCCTGATGACTTTGCAGACGCATCGTTGGGTGCGAAAACAGCAGGGCGGCATATATACCTTAGGCGAAGGGGTGCTGGGATTGACGCACGGGCTTTCGCTGGAGACGGCCATACTCGAAGAAGCAGGCAGAAAAGTCGCGGATATCTCCCGCCGTCATCAGATTGCCTGCAAACTGTCAGTCCGCCAGGGGGACAGGCAACTGACCTGTTGCCGAGCCGAACCGTCGGGGCCAGTGGCGTTGACGGGTCAGATCGGCTCCACCTTTCCACTCATCGAGGGCTCGGTCGGAGCGGCACTGCTGGCGGAGACATCTGCTGATGAAATCGATGCGCTTGTCCAAGCCTGCCAGGAGGACATTCCCGAAAAACGGCATCCTGAAATGGTGCATGAGGCGGTTCGTGAGGCACGTGAACGCGGCACCGTGCTGAACATGAAGAAAAATCGCTGGAACATTGTCGCGCTCTCCATACCGTTGCGAAACAGGAGCGGACAGGTCATCGCCGCGCTGACGCTGCTCGGTTCATCAGAGGATTTCTCGGGCGGCAGACGGGAAAAATGGGAAAAGATCCTGAAAAGAAGCATCATCGAATGTGAACAAAGCTGATTCAGCAGGAGAAACATGAAAATCAATCCATCAACCCTTAAAATCACCGACCTGCGTTTCGCGGACATCGACGGCGCCCCGAAACGCTGCACTCTGCTGAAACTGTACACCAACCAGGGAATCATCGGCTATGGCGAAGTGCGGGACGCATCCAGCCGAACCTACGCGGCCATGCTCAAAAGCCGCATCCTCGGCGAAAATCCCTGCAATGTGGAGAAGATTTTCCGTCGCATCAAGCAGTTCGGCGGGGACTCGCGTCAGGCCGGCGGGGTCTGCGGAATTGAGGTCGCATGCTGGGACCTCGCGGGCAAAGCCTGGGGAGTGCCAGTCTGGCAACTGCTCGGCGGAAAGTTCCGCGACCGCATCCGCTGTTACTGCGACACCGATTCAGAGGGGGGCGGACGAGACATGGGCAAGGCGCTCAGGGAACGCATGAGACGAGGCTTCACCTTCCTCAAAATGGATCTCGGAATTGAACTGCTGATGGACGTTCCTGGCGCTCTCTGCGCCCCGCTCGGCTTTCTCGAAACCATGAAGGAATACAAGCAGGTCTTCAAGACGCCGCACGGTTCCATCAATCCGAACGCCATGCGCGGAGTCGCCTACGACCTCTTCAACACAGCCCATCCCTTCACAGGAATCCACCTGACTGAAAAGGGTCTTGACCACCTGGAAAAATACATGGCGGACGTCCGCAGGGAAGTCGGATACGAGGTGCCGATCGCCATTGACCATCTCGGGCACATCCCGCTGGAGGACTGCATCAAACTGGCGAAACGGCTGGAAAAGTACAATCTTTCCTGGATGGAGGACGCCCTCCCCTGGCAGATGACCAATCAGTGGGTGCGTCTGCATGAAGCGACCACCGTTCCGCTCGGCACCGGCGAGGACATGTATCTGAAGGAGTCGTTCAAGCCGCTGCTGGAATCTGGCGCTCTGGCGGTGGTGCATCCAGACATTCTGACCGCGGGAGGCATCCTCGAAACCAAGAAGATTGGAGACATGGCGGAGGAACACGGAGTCCAGATGAATCTTCACATGGCGGAGAGCCCGATCGCCTGCATGGCGGCGGTGCACGTTGCAGCGGCCACGCGCAACTTCATGGCTCTGGAACTCCATTCGGTCGATGTGCCGTGGTGGGGCGATTTGGTGAACCCCGCGCTGAAATGCGACGGAGGCTTCATCGAGGTACCGAACACGCCTGGGCTGGGCATCGAATCACTCAACGAAAAACTCATCAAAAAGAATCTGCACCCCGATTTTCCAGAGGCATGGGCGCCGACTGACGAATGGGACAAAGAATGGTCAAACGACCGTCAATGGTCCTAAAGATTTTCGGTTGCAGAAAAACAAGGAGAACGGAATCATGCCATCATTGAAGGACATGCGCGGAAAGGCCAAAGAGGCTGGCCTGATGAAACTCGACAAGCTCATCGCGACCCGTCAGCGGATCCCGAACTGCGAACTGCCCATTCCAATCAGGGAACTGTGCGAACGCTACGAGAAACTTTACACGGGGTGCATCAACGACGTGATGCGCGAACTGACGCTGCTCAACCAGAACCTGCCCAGCGACATCATGCCGTTGCGCGACGAGATGACCGTCTGCGGCGAAGCGTTCACGGTCAAGAGCGCGCCCAATGTCATGATCGAAGGCGAGATGACTTTCCGGGCGCAGATGCTTGACGAGTTCAAGCCTGACGGCGTGGTCGTCTGGGACACCTCCAACGACACGGATGCCTCGCTCTGGGGCGGCGTCATGACCGCCACCGCCATCACCAAGGGCATCCGCGGAGCGGTCATCGCAGGGGGAATCCGCGACACCAAACAGATACTTGAACAGAAATTCCCCATCTTCTACAAATACCGCACCAGCAACGGGTCGCTGGGGCGCTGCATGATCACGCATTATCAGGTCCCCGTCAAGATTGGCAAAGTGACGGTTCGGCCTGGCGACATCATCTTCGGCGACATCGACGGCGTGCTCTGCATTCCGCGCGAAATCGCCTACGATGTTCTGCTCCGCGCCGAAGGCATCGAACGCAATGAGGTCGATATTTTCAGTTGGGTCAGGCAAGGCGACACCATCTCCGAAATCATCGACAAGGGCGGGTACTTCTGATGAAGGAACATCTGCATCAAGCATGGAAAATGACAGGATGAACGCATTGACAGGAAAAACCGCATTGGTGACTGGTTCCAGCCGAGGAATCGGACGGGCTGCGGCATTGAGGTTGGCTGCACTCGGCGCAAAGGTAATCTTCCATGGCATGAAAGAGAGTGAAAAACTCCGTTCCGCCGTGGCCGAAGCGGGAAAAGGAGCCGAATGTCTGACCGCCGATTTCGGCAGCATGGACGAGGTGAAAACACTCGCCGACACACTCAAAGCGCACGGAATGGTCCCAGACATCCTGGTGCTGAACGCATCGGTGCAGAGTTACACGGGACTGGCGAATTTCGACAGCGCGGAATTTCTTCGGATGTTCCAGGCCAACGTGGAAAGTTCCTGCATTCTGCTGAACACATTGTTGCCGGAAATGCGGAAGAGGAATTGGGGACGAGTGGTCTTTGTCGGCAGCATCAACGGAATCCAACCCGCATCCAGGCTGGCGGTCTATGGCGCTACCAAGGCCGCGCTGATGAACATCGCCAAAACCGCCGCGTTGGAAAATGCGCCATACGGGATTACGGTCAACACGATTCTGCCAGGCGTGATCGAGACCGACCGCAATGCGGTGGCATTGAGCGATGCGGCGTTCGCGGACAACCTGCGGAAACAGATTCCGATGCACCGTTTCGGCACAGCGGAGGAATGCGGGGAACTGCTCGCTTTCCTCGCATCGGACGCGGCATCCTACATCACTGGAGCGGAAATTCCCATCGCTGGCGGCTGGCAGTTGTAAAAACAACAAGACGAAAATGGATAAGGCTGGAAACCCACAATTTTTGTCACCTATGCGGTTTAAGGTGGCTTTTTTGGGAGGATTACATGCTTCAGTTGCCGCTAATACTTGCTTGGCGGCGGCGTTTCTGCTTGGGGACAGCCCCGTCTCGGTTATCGCGCCAAGGCATCTGCCCGACTTCTTTCGCTCCTTGTCATAGACGCTGAGGCGCTCGTACAGGTACCAGTGGTTGCCAATGTGCTTGATCTCCGTCCCCGCTGGACGGTCGAACTTTTCTATCCAGATTGGTTTGCTGCTCATTAATGTTCTCCCTAATTAGGTTGCCATAGAATAACACAAAAAAGAGGATTACAAGCCATGCAACCCTCTTTTTTCAGCATAATAGTTATTATTTAAATCCGTTTCAGGGCTCCCTAATGTGTAAACAGTACGGCATAATAGTTATTATTTTAATCCGTTTCAGGACACCCTAATGTGTAAACGGTACGGTTTAGGGTAATGTTTTCTATGAAACACGACGTGTCCGCCCCGGCAGGGACGACACATGGTTAGCCCCAGGTGAACGCGCTCAGGGCGCGTTCACCTGGGGGGTAGGTGCGAAAAATCGTTTTGCGCCCTGGAAGGGCGCCACCATGCAGGCGTGCCGTCGTATTTTCAATCGCATCCTAAATCAAATATACAATTCCCATAAAATACCCTAAGGAGCTGAAGCCGACGCTGCTGCCGGCGGACTTCCTCGGCTACAACGAGAACGCGGTCCGCTGGCAGCAGACTGTTCACGCTGGTAAGGACAGTGAGCTGGAACCATTTCAGGCTTGCCGGCGTCATCGAGTGCTGCGACACGCCCAGAGAGCGCCATCGCCATGCCATACGAGGCAGTCCTGAGACAGCCTATCGGCCTCGTCAGAAAATGCGCACCTGGCATTCGCCTGGAGCGAGGGTGATGGTCTCGCGGACGGCAGGAGCGGAGGTGAGCACAGGGTCACTCTCCAGGATAGTGGTGATGGCGTGGTCGGTGGGGTTGTGGATTTCCGCACGCCAATGCTGGTATGTGCTGTCTCCCGAAAGCATCACGGAGATCTCCGACGCCTCCACGCGGAACGGGGCGCCTGCGACAATGGGCTGACTCTCCTCGCACTCCTGAAGCACGGCGTAGGCAATCCCGTTCTCGACAGGCAGAATGCGCGCCTTCGTCTCACCGCACTTGAGCATCACACCGCAGTTGTCACGCATTCCGTGCAGTCGCATGCCCAGATTTGCGGGAAGGTTGGCAAGGCCTTTGACGCACCCTTCAAACGTGCCCTCGACATCCAGCGTGTACTGCGTGCCAGTGACCTTGCCCCGCGCAGCCGTGACCTGATAGCCAGGCGAACCATCCCCTGCCAGATTGAAATCGCGGGAGAACACCTCGGCAAGCGACACAGGCTTCCCGGTCAGCCGATGAATCCCCGTGAAAAGCAATCTGATGCGCTTCTTCCAGCCAGCAGGGACAACTTTGGCTTCATGGGTGAACACGAACTGGTGGTCACGGCAGTCATAGCACAAGCCATCCTCCAGAACATGAATGACCAGAGTGCCGTAGAAATTCCCCTCGTAGCAGAGGAAATCGCCCTTGCGTAGCGTGACCATTCCCGTGGGGTTCTCGGTCATCCTGCCGTCCAGCCGGGCATGGGCCAGTTTTGCGCCACGCAGACCGACGCCGCCGGCGGAGAGAAACACCCCATTCGCCGAAGTCGGATAATCCTTCAGCAACGTGAAATCCTGTTCCCAGAGCCACACCGACACGCCTTCAGGCTTCAGCAGCCACAGTGTGCGCGTGGCGGTCGTGTCCAGATACTCCGATTTTTTGAACGGCGCCAGGGTTGCATGGGTGTGGATGACTGGATAGACATCCAGACCAAACACCCCATCCAGCGTCTGGCTGGCAATCATCACGTTGGACGACAGCACAATGGGATGCGCGTAATTGTGGATGCCGCCCTCCTCGTTGGGGACCATCGGCCCCTGCCAGGAACTGTCGGGGTAGTTGGGGGCACGATGACCGTCCGAATAAAATGCGGGACGCAGATTCGGCTGGGGATGCCATTCAGGCGAACCGTCGTAGCGTAGTTTGCCAGTGCCCAGCACGGGGTCGGTCACGAATGCCCCCAGCGGGCGGATGCGTCCAATCCATGGGCCTTTCCAGGGATGCACCCCATCAGCCGCATAGGTGACAAGGTATTCCGAACCGTCCTTGCGGGACTGGAGCGAATACAACAGGGGATTATTCCTGTCCATGCAGTAGTAGTCGCGCATGAGCCAGGAGTCGGAACCGCTGGAGCGGGTGACGGCAACTTTTCCGCCCATGGATTCCAGACGCGCCCAGACATGCCGCTGGCGGTCATTCGGTAGAATGGTCTCGTAGTCAAACACGTTTTTTCCCGCAGGGTGGAAACGCCTGAGCAGGGTTGTCCCATCCCAAATTTCGACGGTCTTCAGGCCATCCTGAGCAGATGCCTTCAAGGCGAGAGGCCAGACATTGAGCACGCTGGAGTAGATGTCCCGATTGGGGTTCATGTCGCCCCTGGGCAGGTCAAGGTTGAGAAACGGCCCCTGCGTGACGAAGATTTTACCGAAGGCGGGAACACCAGGATAGCGGTTGCGGCTCATGCGCCCCTGCCGCAAGGCAAGCATCTGCTCCAGCCGACCAAAATCCTGGACGTGGATTTGATTGTGGAAATACGTCCCGTCCGTCACCAGAGCCATCTCGGCTGCGGATTTCATGAGAGTGATGGCGTGGGGCCAGATTTCCTGCACGGAACGGTTGGTGTCGGCATAGCCTTGCAATGAGAAGTCAACCGTCCGTCCTCCCTCCTGTGTGACCAACGCCATGCCGCAGACACTGCGCATATCGTAGTATGGATACGGGTTATGGCCGAAGTCATACCAGCCCGAGACGCACTCGAAGGAGAGCGTGCTATAGAGGTAATACAAGTCCATTCCAGACACCTTGCGCCCCATGTCGCGGGTGAACGTCTTGAAGCGGCGCGTACCTGGAGAAAGCAGGATTTCACTGGGGTAGATTGGGTTGGGGCTGAAGACATACTGGTGGTTGCCGTCAATGTTGCGGTAGGCAAAGCCGGGCACGGCAAGGAATTCGCCCTGCGACAGCCTGGAACAGTCGGCGCGGAGCCGCTCGAAATCGTCAAAGGAGAGATGTTCGAAATCCTCCAGGAACACCACAAAGTCCAGACCAGCCGCCTGGGCTGCCGCCACATATTCGTCTGGCGTGCTTTCTCCCGTGGAGTAGCGGGTACGGGGACCGATGACTCCACGGTAACTGCGCGGAGAGCCGCGCTTCGCCCCCATCGGTGCGATGGCGGGCAGAGTGGCCTGCGCCAAACTCGCGTGACCTGCGCACATTGCGGTGTAGAAATTGGCCAGGAAGCGCCCCAGTCCATCCTTGGCGAACACAGCCTGGGCGATGCGGTGGCCAGTGGTGCCTGTTCGGTCACCGTCATGAAGGAAGAACGTGCAGGCGGGACTGAATCCCAGATAGGCGACTTTGCCCTTGCCCAAGTCAAGAACGCCCGCCAGCGGAGGGTCGTCCCGGAATGGTTTGCGTCCGCGCTGTCGGGAGCCATACACCTCCAGCCCGAGACTTTTGAGGGGTTCGCTGTACGCGCCTTTGCCGCTCTTGAGGACAACCTGCCAGCCAGTCCCTCCCTGGAAGGGGATTCCGC
>JAFRLP010000221.1 GCA_017431185.1 Victivallales bacterium
GCTGGTGCTGAGTTGAAAACCGGCCGGCCGGAACTCGGTAAGCCGTGCAAACGATCCAATGATGGGATTATAAACGATCACGGGGGCAATCTTCTTTCCGTCAATCTGCCACTCCAGCCGGTCTTCGCTGCAGACTAGCCTGGAAACGGCGGTTCTCCGTTTTTTTAGCATGTTGCGGATCTCATCGTCGGAGGCCGCAGGTGATTTGCTGTAAACCAGTTGTTTTTTCATCATCGGCTGCTGGAACCAGGGTTCGAGACCGGGATCGACCAGCCGCAGACTCCATTTTCGGAGCATGAGTTTTGCGGGGTTTCCGGCCATCGAGACCAGCAAACGCAGACTTGTGCACTGTGGCGGGATCTTGAAGTAGTTGAAATATTCGATGTCGCAGTGGATTCCGCAGAAACTGCTCAGTTCCGACAGTGGCATGGGGCGATATGACGGACAGATGGTGTTGGAATCGATCTTGTGCAGAGCGTTCCGGCTGCCATCTTTGTCCAGAAACTCCAGGAAGAACATCGCCCTGCTGCCGTAACTCCATTCGTTTTTTCGGAAAACCAGATCAGTGCGGAGATGCGTTCCGCCCCTGACCGGTACGGTTTGAACCGTTTTTGCGAAAAGTGGTGACTCGGTTCCGCCGGCAAAATCAAAAACCGGGCAATCGTTTTCGAAGACGACGTTCAGGGCCGTTTCCGGTGCTTCCGTCTTCCAATTCCGGAAAACGGGTTCGGGTATGGCGATTTCGGGGAATTGCTTAAGGTCGCCGTCAAATCCGTAAGGAACAATGTCCAGCGGCATCCCTGAAGCAATGACGATATCATCGATCAGCCCCTGAAAACTTACATTGTAATCCCGTCCGCCCAGTTCCATGGCATTGAAATCGCACAGTGCTCCGTTTTTCAGACTTTCTCCTGCAAGTTTACGATCGACATACAGTCTTTGCCGCCCCGGTTCCCAGCACAATGTGATTTTGTGCCAGCTGCGTTCAGCCCATTCTTTTACAGGCAGCGAAAGTGCGGTCGATGTTCCGTCGGAGAAAACAAACCTGGCCCAGAGCTGCCGGTTCTGGATATACAGGCCGATCTCAGACTTGTCCGAAGATTCTCCCAGGGGAGCTCCAGGGGAACGGCGAAAGAGCCTCATGATGTAATTCAGCGAAAAATCCTCTCGCTCCGTTTTCCTCCATGCCTGCTTCTGGTTAAAAAACGGGGAGACCCACAATTCGCAGTATCCTTTTTGGGACGGAAAATCCTTCAGGTCGGTATAAACGATTGCGGGTAGCGGGTGCGTCAGCGGTATCCGGGCAACCGATTGGAAATCCTGCAGATTTTCCATGGCGAAAATCGCGGCCCTGCTGGTGATGCCTCCACCCGTGACCGACAGGTGGTCCTTTACGCTGTTATAGTAGGACGGGGCTGAGGGCCGTCCGTTGTTCCATCCCTCCATTTTTGCAAAGTTACAGTGCAGAAAATCGTCGGCAGAAACCCTGGCGGTCAAGATCAGCACACAGACGCATAAGCAGGGGAATAGCGGTTGGGAAAGGGACATTGAATCTTTCTCCTGAATGAATTGGGAATGCGTTACGGTTTACCTGTATGGGTCAGTTTGTCCCATGCAGCGTCTCTGGTCGGGAAAATGTCGATATTGATACTGCTGACGTGCATGTCGCCGAAAAGATAGTTCCCGCTGCTGCGGTGGCACTTGTTGGGATAAGTGTTCCCTGTGGCCTGATCGCTCGCCGAGAGGCTGATGAATGGCGACGCATAACTCGCACCGCAAGATGCTGCATGACCGACATAGTTGCCGTTGGTGGGACGTTCCCACAGCAGCACGAGTTCACTCGGCTTTTTCTTTACCCGGTCCAGGCGTCCGAACCCAAGGGAATAGTAGGGCGTATCCCGAGTGCCGTGTTTCATGTAGTACTCCGATGTATTGTCCTCAAAGACCATTATGTTCACTGCATAGGTCCGGGGGGCATGGCTGAAACGGCATGCGCTGCCGTGTCTTCCGACTGTCCGCCTGATTGGATCCGCAATGCAGAGAAAATCTTTGGGACCCGACAGAAATTTGCCATCCAGAAGAAGGGCATCCCAGATGTCTTTGTCAACAGGAGCAGGTGAATACATGACTGCTGGCGGGAGCCTGTCGTATGAGTCGTCGTACAATGCAAGCGAAAGGCCAATCTGTTTTTCGGAATAGAGGCAATGGACGGACTTCGCTTTCATGCGTGCCTTGTTCAGCGCTGGCAGCAGCATGGATGCGAGTATCGCGATTATCGCGATAACGACAAGAAGTTCAATCAAGGTGAAAAGGCCAATCGTCCGATTTATTTGTCGCTTGTTCTTTTTCATCAAAAATCTCATCATTTTTTTTTCTCTTTATTGAATTGTTCCGTCTGATTTCACCGCTGGGGGTGTCGGCATCTCCAGCCGACAGTCATAGTATTTTTCCACGCAGGAAAAATCTTTGGCGAAAAGCGTGTCGAACACATCGGGCATCAGTGCGCGGTAGGGAAAGCGCAATACTGCAGTCGCCTCGGATTTTCGGATGTCCCCTGGCGGCTCCACAACCGCGATCCGTACCGTCTCAGGCAGACCGAGGTAGCAATGCAGCCCGTTTGCCTGGGCGGAGTATTCTTCCCTCAGGGAAGTTGAGGGCAGGAACAGCCCGTCGAAAGGTTCTCTGCGCCAGGCTTCCTGGATGCATTGCCGAAGGCTGCCGTTCTCCTTCAGTATGGGAATCGGGATGACCTGCCGATAGGAACTGCCGCGCAGACGCAGGACGTAATCATATCCGACCAGCACGGGATGGCCTGGTTCGTGCATGTAGCGGGCAAACGCGCAGCAGGCGATTCTTCGACTGCCTGAATCCATCAGATGCCTGATTGCCTGAACTATCCCATCCGCAGTCCGAATCACGAATTGCGCCATGGCTTTCAACTGCGGCGCATAATAGCTGCGCCAGAACAGGTCCCGCAGCACGACTGCGACGCGGCAGCCGCGACGCTGCAGCATGATGGCCGTCGTCATCTCGTAGGCCGAATGGAACAGCACTGGCTCGCCCGCTTTGATGCATTCCAGTCGATCCCAGTCTGGAATCACTGGATTGTTTCGGCACAAGCCAACGACAAAATTCAGTTTGATCTGGTTTTCCGCCGTGTATCTTTGCAGTTCATGGTAAAATAGCAGATGGTTCTCCGACGGCGGATGTTCCAGATAATCTTCGTAAGGTATCACGCAATAAACCATCCGTTGGCGCGGTTTCCGGGACTGCTGTGTCCGAAGGGCCAGTTTCTGGAAGTCGTAGCCGTGCCTCTCCAGGGCTGCCACCACTTTTTTCTGGACTGCCTCCGAGACCTGCCCGACCGCCTTGCCATGCAGTATCCGCGAGACCGTCATCTGGCTCACTCCCGTCTCTTCCGCTATGACTTTCAGCGTTACCTTCATGCAGGGCTTCCGTTAATTCTTTTTTTTTAACGGTAAATATATCTGCTCCCGCCTTTCTGTCAAGTCCTTTTTTTGTTTTTTTCAAACTGGAACTCCCAAACTCCGAAACTCCACACGGCGAAAGCAATGTACCGTTGCTTTCGCTACTGGGAGTATTGGAGTTTGGGAGTGGAGGATGTGAAAATAGCTCTAAATCCAGCCGTTTGGCTCAGTCCAGGATTTCGAGGACTCGTTTCTGGTAGTCGGGGCGGTGGTGGTTGCCAGTGTGACCGCCGTCGGGGAGGATTGTGGCGCGAGGACCCAGGGTGGTGCGATACCACTCCAGGTCGGTCTCCGTGACCAGAAAGTCATCCGCATTGTGGATGACGAAAACGCGGGGATTGGCGGCCAGTTCGGAAGTGTGTGCGGTGATGGCCAGTTCGTCCGCCATCTGTGGGAGCTCTGCCTGCTGCTTCTTTGTGGCGCAGTATTGCGGGAGCACATCGACTTGGGCGTATCCAGTCCAGCCGCAGTTTATGGCATCCGCCAGTGTGGGGGCGGCGTACTGGAAGCCTTGTTGACGGACGGTTTGGTTGCGGAGACGGGTGAGGCAGGTCATGACGTCCAGCAGGGGCAGGTGCATATACAGACCAATCAGGTACTTCGACTCCTCGCGAGTCAGCGGAAGTTCCATGGCGCAAGTGTCTCCGCTGTTCAGCAATCCCGCAATGCGTCGAGCCAAATCACGGACTGCCGCCTCCTTGTCTGGCACATCCCATTTTTCGGGCAGACGCGCCCATTCGTCAATGACCTGAAGTGCGTGGAAGGGACGCAATGGCGGGTTGAGAGCCAGAAATCTGTCACAGCGGAACGAGAGTTTCCGGGCTGCCAGGAACAGGGTGTTGATTCCGCCAAGGGACCAGCCGAGGATGGAGCAGGATTCCCCGCCCCGTCCTGGATGGCGGCGGGCGAAGTCGGCAAGAGCCAGGGAGACGCCTTTTTCCAGGGCAACTACGTCCTGAAGGAAGTTTCCTGGAGCGCTGGCGGTGTCGGCGGTGGATGTGGCGCGGATGAATTCAGGGGTCATCGTGGAACTGAAGGCGATGACCGACCAGCCGCGCTCATGGAATAGTTCGGCCATTGCGCAGGTGGCGTTGTCCAGCCTGTGTCCGCCGAGACCAGGCAGGATGACCAGGACACGCGGAGGCTTGCCGCTGCGGTCAAAGCGTTTGCGCGGCCAGCAGGTATAGCGCAATGGTCTGGCTCCAGGAGTCAGTTGGATGGCGTGGTCTATCCCGCTGTCGCGGAACAGTTCGCCGTGCGGTTTGAGTTGCAGCGCCTCCAGAGAAGGTTCGGGGTTGGGAGGCGGAGCCGGCAGGTCGATGCAGTTTACGTCAGCCTCTCTGTCAATCACGCTGGCCAGGCGCGCCAGTTCGTATGGCGAGTAGATGGTCTCGCTGAGTTGGCGCACGCCGGGGGCATTGTCCAGTGCTCTGCTGAGCGTGCAGGAGCCATTGACCGCCAGCGCGGGCTCGCTGGGCAGGAGGATGCTGGCCAGGTTGAAGGGAAGACCCAGAAGATAGCCCGCCGCGTCTCGGGCGCTGCTGGAGCCCAGGAACGGGAGATTGAGGTAGCAGCCAGGACCCATGCCCCAGACCGCGAAGGTTTGTCCGAAATCCTCGTCATGCCGCGGAATCTCCCAACGGCTGGCCTGGTCGCGGAAGCCAAGTACGCCGACCGTGGTGTTGACTCCGAAGCGCCTGGTTTCGTCCCATGCCCCGCTCCAGTCGCCTTGCAGGCAGGTGCTGGCCAGTCTCAGCGGGTAGGAGAGGTTGTGCGCGAAGTTGCCGATGCCTGTGCGGACGCACTGGGGAGCCGCCCATTTGTAGAACACCCCGAATGGGTAGAGCAGGTAGTTGTTGAGTGCGCCGTTGAAATACATCACGGCTCGGTTGGCGCCCTCCAGTGGGTCATTGATTGGGGCGTCGTAGAGGACGGCTCCGACTGGGGCGGAGGTATTGTCGCTGGAACAATGCGCCCGATAGGCGTTGGGACGCTTCGGCAACGTGGCGCACCCGCACAACAGAACGGCGGACAAGAGCGCGAGTAGGCGAATGGATGGCGATATCCGCATGAGAAAGTCTCAAAAGTGGAGGTATTTCGTCTAAAATACAAAAAATCACGGGCATAAGTTACCATTTCCAAGGCACTTTTCAAGCCAACTGTAGATAAATTGCCCCAGGGGGGGGAAATTCCAAACGCACTCTTTTTGCTCCCAAATTGTGCATCTGGGATTTCAATCCTCCGTATTATCTTCTGGAAATCTGAGACACATTTTCTGTTTTTTGAAGAACCAAGTTGCAGACTCCTGAATCAACACTATATTAATGTCAAAACAATCCCTAAAAAGGGAATAATTTGACAGATGAAACTTTACGACAACATAAATGCCACGGCGATTTCCAACTATGGGCTGATTACATCCGCCCAGGCCACGGAACTTGGCGTCCGTCTCAAGGATCTGCTCGAATGGGTGAAAATCGGGCGATTGGAGAAGTGCTGGCGTGGCGTTTACCGCCTCGTACATTATCTTCCTACAGAATACGATCGCTATGCTGAGGCGTTGGCGACTGTTGGAAACGATGCCATGATATGGGGGGAAAGCGTTCTGGCGATGCACAATCTAGCTATGGTGAATCCAGAGAAGATTGATGTTGCGACGACACGCCGTGTACGCAGAGAACTGCCTGCCTGGATAGATCTTATAAGGCTTCAGGATGAACCACCGCATGATTTTTTCAATGGCATCCGTTGTCAGCCACTGGCGGAAGCCTTCAGATATTGCAAGGGGAAAGTCATGACGCACCGTCTCGCGGAGGCTGTCCGGGAGGCTGAACAGAAGGGGCTTCTTGGCCTCACAGAAGCTGAAGTACTGAAAAAGGATTTTCCATTATGAATCGCCCCAATACTTGTGCCAACCTCATCAAAGCCATAAACTCGCTTTTCAAGGACAAAGACACGGTGCGACTTTCCCGTGCGATGGGCAATGTCATCGTCGCCCAGATGCTTCCCGATGGTGTCGTAAAGGGTGGTAGTTCGCTGATGTTCCGCTATGGCGGACAGGCCACGCGCTATACCAGGGACATGGACACAGCCAGAATGATGGAACTAGGAGCATACCTTCGGTTGCTGGAGACTTCTTTGAACAGTGGCTGGAATGGATTCACGGGGAAGATTGTCATGGTCACGCCGCCTAAGCCGAAGGACGTCCCACTAGCCTACATCATGATGCCATTTGACATCAAACTGAACTACTGCGGTCGCTCTTGGCAGACCATCCGCATTGAGATTGGCCATAATGAGATTGGCGATGCAGATGAATTCGAGGAAATTCTCCCCGAAGACTTGGCGGCAGTGTTCGAGGCACTGTCCTTCCCGCGTCCAGAGCCAATACATGTGATGAGGCTTTCCCATCAGATCGCCCAGAAACTCCATGCAGTGTCCGAGGCTGGAAGCGAACGTGCGCATGACCTTGTTGACCTCCAACTTATTGTTGCCCATTCTGAACTTGACATGAAGGAGGTTTGTTCAAAGTGCCGTCGTCTGTTTGATTACAGGCGGATGCAGTCATGGCCTCCGACAATAGCCAAGGGAGCTGAATGGGATGAATTGTATCAGAACGCAAAAGGCAATCTTCACGTACTTCAAACGGTTGATGAGGCTATAGCATGGGCGAATGAGCTGATTGCCAGAATAGAGGACAGTAATGAGAGTTGACAAGACGAGGGAAATGTTTGGGCATAAGTTACCATATCTAAGGCGCTTTTCATGCCGACTGTAGATAATTTTCCCTGGTCAACAGAATCAACAGAAAATCCCTGGAGGGATTGGCGGGCAATTCTTCCAGGGATTTCAGACTCCAGCGGGGGACGTTCTGGCGGGGAGGCCGCCGTCCTTGTCCCGTCAGTGTGCAGAGTAGGAGACTACACGGGTAGCCAGGTGCTGTGTCAGGAACATGAAACCGCCGTTGGCGGGGGTAACATTCTGAAGACGGTATTCCTGCGATATATCATCCACGAATTGGTCCTCGGCTATGGCGGAGGCGTGCCCGTCCATGTAGGAAAAACTGCAACGTCCAGCGTGAGCCATGTAGAAATGACCGTCGTTTCTTTCCGTGCTGAGGCGGCTGATGCAGGACTGGATGGCATCGGTGGTGGACTTGCGTGAATCGCCATATTCGAAGTAGGCACTGGGGCGTTTGAGATTCTTGGTAATCAGCCAGGCCCACCACTCGCCAGATACATATTTTACTCTGTACAAGGTTCCTCCTGTCGGGTTCGGGTGGTCATCGACCTGGCGGGAGGCATAGACCTTCGTGTCGTCCTTGTAGTGGAATGGGGTGCGTCCTGGGCAGAGCAGGCAGTCGGATTTCTTGGGCAGGTAGGTGGTGTCCTGGTAGAACCAGCGGGCCCATCCCGACGATTTGCCGCAGAAGAGGATGCCGTCGAATTCGTCAACGTAGAACTGCGCGGCCATGCCGACCTGCTTCAGATTGTTCAGGCAGGCGATTCCTCTGGCCTTCTCCCGCGCCTTGCCGAGGGCGGGCAGCAGCATTGCGGCAAGTATGGCGATTATGGCTATGACGACGAGCAGTTCAACGAGCGTGAATCTTTTCATTTTTGAAGTCTCCTATGGCTTGTCCAATTGAAATTTGACGACGGTGTAGATTTTCAGCAGTTTGGCTGGCAGGATGAAGGTGACGGTGCCGTCTTCCCCGGAGAGGAAGGCGAGTTCCCGCTTTCCAGAAAAGTCAGGGGAGACGGCGTATGCCTTGACGGCGCGGGGGGCATGCAGTGAGAAGAAAAGGTCATGGGGCAATGGCGGGAAGAGCGTCTCCACAGGGGTGTCCCTGGAGATTTGCTTGGGACGCCCAGATCCCAGGCCGTTCAGCAGGTGCAGGAACAGCGTGTTGTCCTGCCGGTAGAGCGAAATGTACACCTTTTCGGGTGCATCAGTCCGTATCAGGTTTCCCGCATTCCCCAAAGCGCGTCTCAGAACTTTTCGGAAAATATCCGCCGCGCTGGCGTCAAACACGAATTTGGGGTCAGGCTTGCCCCGAAAATCCTCGCTGTAGAGGTGTGAGGCCAGTGAGACAGGCAGGTAGATGAACCTCCCATTGCCGATGGGTTGCTCGTATGCCAGAGGGACGGTTGTGCCGTTAGCCATACTCAGTCGCCAGTCCCAGGCGGGCAAGGGTGCGCTCTCCTGAAGAACGGGCAGATGGCAGGGGAGGGGGGCGGTGAACGGGAAGGTTCGCCCCTCCAGCACCGCTGACGCGGCTGTGGAGGAGGCCTTTCCCCCCGCGAGCAGATTGAAGCCGAAAACCTCTTTGAGAGGCCATTCTTTTCTGGCGTGCCCCCAGTGGTCTCTGGTGGCGGTCTTGGGGCCGAGGAGCACCGTGCCACCTTGTCTGGCAAAATTGCGGATAAGAGCAACCTGTTCGTCCGACAGGCAGGAGGCCGTGCCCAGAATCATGACCTGGAAGGGACGGAGTTTCGCCTCGTCCTTCAGGGTGTCCTCGCCGATGACCTGGTAGGGGACATGCAACTCCTCCAGTGTCTGTGCGCAGCCAAAGAGCGAGGCCTCCATCGGGAAGTCATCCTCCCAGTTTCTGGTCTGGTCGGACATCAGCAGGGCGACACGTGTCACGGGTGTGGCTCGCGCGATGTCCATGTTCTCCGAGGAAGAATCGAACTGGAGGAAATCGGGCGCGTTCTCGGGGCGGGAGTCCGTGCCAGTGGAGTAGAAGACGGGGAGTTGGGCGTTCATGTTGCACGCCGCGTAGCCAAAATAGGAGGTGTACCAGTCACGGGTGTAGAGCCAGTTGAACAGGGGGATGCCGTTGTTGTAGCGGAAGAAGTTGAAGAGTCTCTGGCCTGGCATGAACACCTGCGCCCCTTTGATGACGTCGGAGGCGATGCACTCGTGTCCGAACATGCTGGCCGCCTGTCCGCTGCGCATCATGTCGGAGTTCCACCAGCGCAAACCCGTCTGCGAGACCAGGTTCTTCAGGATGCCGTAGCCGAGGATGGCCAGATTGGGGTTGATTTTGCGCATTTCCGCCATCAGTTGCGAGCGGATGGAAAGAGTGTGCTCCAGTTTCCAGTGTACCCATGCCTTGGTGACGTCGTTCTGGTAGTTGTGCATCCAATTGCTGGTTTCATCGACTGGCATCCACCAGCCTGTCTCCTCGTGGAAGAGGCGACGGCAGTGCTCGCAGGACCCCGCGTGCGAGAAGATGCCCAATTCGTCAATCTGCAATCCATCCACGCCGCAGCGGACGATTTCGGCCAGGTAGGATTGGTATTTTTCCAGGAAGGTCGGGTTGAAGGCGCAGAGTTGCACGCCAGGAAGTTGGGTGGCCAGGGAACGGTTGACTTCGGCGATACGCTCGGCCAGGCATCGGAAACCTGTTTCGGTGTTCCAGAGCAAGGTGGTGTCGTGATGCTCGATGACCTTCAGTCCATGGCGGTGGGCGGATTCGCAGATGCGCCGCAGATAGGCGAACACGCGCTCGTTGCTGGCAGGGTAGGTGTGGCGGGAGTGCTGTCCGCTGACCATGATGGTGTTGCGTCCTTTGGCGGCGGTCTCCGCCATGAAACGGTCCATCGCCTCTGGTGTGGCGAGTTCATTCAGGCAGGAGGAGTTGTTGCCGAGTTTCTCGAACTTGACGCGGAACAGCCATTGGTTGGCTGGTGCGGTGTAATCCAAGGAGGACACTTTCGCCTTGAAATCTTTCTGCGGAGCGGCGTCTTCCTGGCCTGGCACAGGCAGTTCCATCACCATGACCGACGGCACGAAGGCCGCCGCCGGCGGCTGGTAGCCGACATTGCGGAAGAGGACGGACGGCTCGTATCCATCTACCGCCCAAAAGGCACGGCGGCACTGGTAATCCTCGCGGTTGGAAAGCAGGAACTGGTCGCCGATGGCGGAGAGCAGGAACTCTCCCTCGAATCGGATGTCCGCGATTCCTGCGTCAATCCAGAGGGGCAGGGTGGCGGTCATCATCTTCCCGCCTGGGATGGCTGTGGCCTCGAACAACCGCTGGCCGTTGACGGTGCAGGCAAAGCGGTTGGTGGTTCCGCTGGGGTTGCCGGCGCCGACAGTGATGAGGTGAAGGCCGTCCTTGAGTCCTGACAGTCGAAAGACTCCATCTTTGCCAGACAGGTGGGAGTAGTATGCCCCTGGAGTGGTGGTGGTCTTGCGGAGCGGAATGGCGGTGAGCCAGCCGTGGCCCGTCTCTTGGCTGAATGGCGCGTCATTGGCGGGGGTGAATCCCTTTCCCTGCCTCTCCGAGCCGAAACTGAGCAGTTTTGTGGCTGGAAGCGACTGGTTGTAGTTGAAACTCTCCAGTGCGTGGTCTTGTGCGTAGTTTGCCATGCCGCCTTGACGGATGCGGAGTTTGGCCGCCGTCATGCCACCGAACCATTTGAGGTTGTCGGCGAAGGAGACGGTCAGCCCGCCCGCGTTTCCTCGGATGTCGGCGATGCCCCGAACCACTCCGTTGTCGTACATGGCGCACCACTCGCCAGGACCGATGGGATTGCAGTCAAACGTCAGTTCGCGGTTCTGGGTTTTGAGGACGAAGAACCGCCAGGGGAAATCGGGCATCTCCTGGCCGTCGGCCAGGCTGCCTTCGCGACGAGCTACAGTGCGTCCGTGAAGGGCATATCCGCAATAGTTTGCCTCCTGGTCAAGGGCTGAACCAGCGATGGCCAGGGAGAGTTGCGGGGGCAGGTCCCCTTGTGCGCAGTAGGCGGGCAGTTCCGTCTTGGTCGTGAACTCGACGGAACTCCCGTCCTTCGCCAGTTCGATTTCCAGGCGGAAACGGTGCCCCTCCGCTTTGCACCAGGCATTGTGGACCTGCCGTCCGTCAGGCAAAAACGTATCCTGCACTTGGATGGGAAGCCCTGCCTGGACGGCGGAATCCAGCCCCGTGCGGATGCTTTCCACGATGACCTGGTTTCCCAGCAGCACACGGCAGTCCGTCCCATTCGGCTGGATGCTGAACATCTCTGCGAGTGCA
>JAFRLP010000222.1 GCA_017431185.1 Victivallales bacterium
CACTGCGTCCATGATATTTTGCGCCGCATGGTAGTCGTCGCTGGTGACGGAGCAGCGGGGAACGCCGTCATTGGGCGTACCCTGATCAAGATAGACGACGGGGAAGGGGAAATCGGCAGGCAGCATGCCGATGCCGCAGGAGATGAGGCCAATGAATCTTCCCCGAAGAATCATGTCCAGGCAACGGCTTTCCCCGAAGAAATACGGATAGAGGATCGTGACGCAGTATCCGTGCTCCATGGCGGCGCGTTGAATCTCCTTGCCCAGAAAGTCGTAATAGGGATTTTGGTACGGGAGAATAAGGGCGATGTGCCCAGCGGGGAACGGCAAACTGTTGGCGACATGCGTGCCAGAGCCTTTTCGTCCGCGCACCAGAAAACCTTCGGACACCAGAAGTTCGGTGATTTTGTTGATGGTGATGCGGGACACGCCAAAGCGACGCATCAGGCTGGGTTCCGAGGCGAAACAACTGCCAGGGCGGTAGGCGCCGCCCTGCAACTCCTGTTTCAGTACACTGTAAATCGCTTCTGTTTTTCTGGGCATAATGGTGGAGAGGTAAAGTCTCCCCATACTATACCGCCCATTGCCTGTATTGCAAGAAAGAGAGGTTGTATTACAAGAAAATTGCGTTTTTTTCATTGAAAACAGTAATAATCGGGGTATAATTAAAAATAGACCTGTCATTGTTGCAATACAACCTTTTGGAGACTTCCATGCCAACCAATGCGCCATTTCTGAATGAAAAGTCCCATCCCGTTTGCAATCAACGTTTTACGCTTATCGAACTGCTGGTAGTAATTGCCATCATTGCGATATTGGCGGCGATGCTGCTGCCTGCGTTGTCCAAGGCGCGCGACAAGGCACGGGCGATTTCCTGTGTCAACACATTGCGTCAATTTGGCTTTGTGGATGCGAACTACAGCGATGACTTCGAGGATTACCTGCATCCCTACGAGGCGGATAACACGGGTGGCTACACGATGCACTGGCCGGCGATATTCTATTTTTACGACAAGCAGAACACGAAATCACTTCTGGTCTGTCCTGCATTTCCCATCAAAGCGGGCTTGTCCACGGGCTACACGGATTATCGCTTGAGCGGAAAGGATGTCGGAACCTACGCGGATTTTCCGCATTATGGCTTGAATCGTCAAGCCAATTCCGAGGCCCACACGAAGGGGAAAAAGCGTGGCAATCTAAAAACTCCGTCTCAAACCAGCCATTTCATGGATTCGGTGCGGGTAGATGTGAAGAAGGGTGGCTTGCAGGCGTTCCAGCTTTTTGCGTCCGACAAGACGATTGGCTATGTTGCGACGCGGCATCAAGGAGCGGCCAATGTGGTTTTCTATGACGGTCATGTGACTGCGGTATTGACTCGTTGCACCAGCAGCTACGTGAACTATAATGAGAGTTACAACCCCTATATACTGGGATTTCCATCGTTCAGTGCCACTGGAGACAGATTCTGGCATGCGTTGTGAGAACAAGGGAGGCGTATGATGAAATTGACGCGATTGGTTGGGAGCCTATTGCTTGTCTGCATTGGAGCGGCGCTGGCCAAAGAGGCCACCCTGGATGTGACCTTTGACCGTGAGAAAATCGTCAAAGTCGGAAACGAAGAGGTCGTGCTGGACGGTGGAACGGTGACCTTGGAGAGCGGCCAGAAGGCCATGGCCTTTGGCAGCAAGGTCTTCCGTTTCCCAGCCAAGGGACTGGTTTCGGAGTCGGGGACTCTGGTTCTGGATTTTGCCTTGGGCAAGATGGAACGTTCCGAAAGCTCCGCCAGGACTCTGCTGATGTTGCGCAGCGGCTCGCGGCTGCTGGTGGGAATGTCAACCTACTTCAACAATCCCCTTCTTCAGTTCGTGTTCAATGACCAGACCAACAAATTCGTCTGGGCAACTGGCAAAATACTGAAGCCAGGACTAATCTATCAGGGGGCGCTCAGCTGGGATGGTGACAAGGTGCGCTGCTACCTGGATGGGCAACTGGTCAAGGAGGCGAAGCAGCCGGTCGGTCTGGACACCGGCAAACTGACCACGCTGAACTTGGGGCCGCATGCCGACAGCTGGTATCGCGTCAAGCCCTGGAAAGACGACACGCTGGCGCACCGTCTGCGCGTCTATGACTACGCCTTGAGCCCCGCTGAAATCCAGAAACTGTCGGGGGGCTCTGACGTTGCCGGAATCCATTTGCGCTACCCAAGGACGCTGACCGCCCCCAAACGGCAAGGCGAAATCGTGGCGGACGCGAAGTTGGACGAGGAGGCCTGGCGCAACGCCGCCGCCCCCGTCTCGGTCATCTCCATGCGCAATCCAGCCGAGACCTGGAATTTCCCGCCCCACCACGCAAAGTACACCTGGGATGAGCAGAACCTCTACCTGGCGGTGGATGCGGTGTTTCCGCAGGGCGCGGTCATCCGCAAGGGCAAGGGACCCAATGACGCCGGCGGGGTCTGGGAGGACGAGTCCTTTGAACTCTACCTGCGCCACGGCGGGAACATGTACTATTTTGCGGGATGCGTCGCAGGGGGGATGAGCGTGCTGAAGAACCACGACAACACCTACCGTCCGGAGTGGCGGTACGTCTCCCATTCGGGGGTGCGCATTGATGACCGCCTCCTCTGGCAGGGGGAGGTGGTCGTCCCCTGGTCTGCCATTGAGTTGTCAGGGCCGCCGAAGGAGTTGAAGATGAACCTGAGCCGCAGTTGGCGTTCCTCCGCCATCTCCGCCTCCAGCGATTTGGCCAACCAGCGCGAGAAAGGGTATTGGGCGGATGAGCAGCACCAGTTCACCTTGAGATTTGCGGACTCTGTCCCATGTCTCACGCTGTTGCGCACCAACGACCTCGGCTTTGGCTCCATCAGCCAGGAGTTTGAACTCTATTGTAGCCAGGACTCCGATGCGGAACTCAAAATCATCCAGGAGCATACCGAGGGACTGGTGAAGCCGCAGGTGGTTTTCATTCGGAAAGTTTCGCTGAAGGCTGGACAACCTCAGAGACTGGAGGTGGAGGCTGACTTCACCTCGGAAAAGGTGAATCGTGTGGTGTATGAGTTGACGGACTGCCGTGACGGACAGGTCGTTCTGCGTCAGGATTTGCCCGTCGTGCTGAAGATGGAGTACCTTTCCGTCGCTCCCAGATTCACGGCGGAGCATCTGATTGTCCAGGTGAGGACAGCGATACTGGAGAAGAAGTTGAAGCGTGCGCTTCAGGGGAAGGCGAGGCTGGTGCTGAGCGGACCAGACGGAAAGGAGGTCGTTGCGGTTCCGCTTGCCGAACAGCAACCACAGCGGTTGCCCTTTGCGCACGGCAACCAGGCTGGCCTCTACAGGGTTGAGTTGCACGATGAAGAGGGAACCGTGCTTTCGGGCTGTTCGGTGGATTTCCCTGGCTTCGGCGAATGGAGTCGCCTGAAATTTGACTCCACCCGAATCATTCCGCCTTACCGGCCAATGGTGACCAAGGACACGGCGGACGGCTTGGAAGTCCAGCCGATTGGACGCAGTTACCAGTGGCACGGCAGCGGCCTGTTGCCCACCCGTCTGGTCTCCCGCGGGCATGACCTGCTGAGACGTCCGGCACAACTGTGCATTGGCCAGGATGGGGCCTCCGTGACGTTGCACTCCCGCAGCGTTGCCCCCCATCGCGTGGAGTTTTCGGGGGAGGGGGAG
>JAFRLP010000223.1 GCA_017431185.1 Victivallales bacterium
CCCCAGGCGCCGCAGCAGGGAATATGCTCCGTAGAGTGTGCCGATGGGGCGCGTTCCCGCAATCAGCAGGTCGCCTTGGCTGGAACGGATGACCCACCCCTCCACGTCCTGCGGAAACTGCTCCTGCGGAAACTCGCTGGACAGAAGGGCACGCCCCAGGAGGATGGCTGGACCGGCGGCTTTCTTGTCCGTGACGGCCACCTCGGGACAGCCTCCCTGAGTCAGGGCCTCCCGCAGTTCCTCCGCAGCCAGTCGCTCGTAATGGTGCGCTCCTGAAGGCAGGACTATCTCCACGGCATGCGCCGCTGCGCAGACCAGCATGAGGGTGATGAAGGCGACAGCTGAGGTCATTGCAGAACCACCGCCCAACCGCCAAGACGCCGCAGCCGAGGACGACGGATGAAAACGAGGCGTGGTGACCACGCCAAGTCTGGGCGATGAGGCCATCGCGCCGCGCCGTGAAGGCGGTTGGGATGGGAGTTTTGCAATCGCCTCAATTCTCATTTCCGTCTCGTGGGTTGGCTGGGCAGCGGCCCTGTTGATGCACGGTAGATGACCTCACTGCGCAGGACGGTCTCCGTCGGCGGCAATTCCGGATTGCGGATACGCTCAAGCAACAGTTGCGCACTCTGCTCTGCCATCTGCTCCAGGGGCGGATGAATGGTGGTGAAGAATGGATGCCTGAAACTGCACTCCAAATCATCGAAGCCGGCAACCAGAAAATCCTTGCCCGGCGTCAGGCCATGGGCGCGTATCGCCTGCGAAATGCCGTAGGCCATGCGGTCGTTGCGCGTGAACCAGACGCGGTAGCGGCTCAGTTCCGGCCAGCGGGTGTGCATCGTGTGCATCGCCATCGCCGCGCAATCATAGGGCGTGAAATCATCCCTCTCCGCCTCGAAGACCGTGAAATCGCTTCGCGCGCGAAAGTAATTGCCAAGGTCTTCCGACTGGACGGGGAACAGCATGGCTGCGCAACGGCCCAACGTGGACAGCCAGTCGGCTAGACTGCGCAACGCCTCCCCTGAATCGATTCTTACTGAGGTGATGCCCGCTACGCTCTGCACCGCGTCGGAGGTCATCGCAAAGGACACTGCGGGAATCTTGAACTGGTTGACGATTGACACGGCCTTCGGACTCAAGAACACTCCGCGTGTGAGAAAGCCGTCCATCCTCCCTGCTTGCAGAATGCGTGTCACCCCTTCGCTGATGACCCCGCTGCTCTCGTTGGGAACTGGCTGAAGGCTCAGGGCATACCCCTGCCGTTCCAGCGCATCCGCCAGGCATTGCAGAAAAAGACCGAATGTGGGGGAGGTCCCCACCGTGTCCAGCCAGGGCATCAGCAACCCGATGGTATGGCTTCTTCCCGAAGAGAGCGTCCGTGCCGCGAAGTTCGGCTGGTAGTGGTTTTCCCGCGCTATCTGAAGAATCCGCTCACGCTTGGCCTGCGAAACGCAGCCCAGCCGCGTCCCGTTCAAGACCGACATCACCGCCTGACGTGACACGCCAACCTGCTGCGCTATGTCCTTGGCTACTATCATCCCGTCCAGTCTCAAAAACTCTTTCTTTTGGTTGCCCGCGCAACCTGCGGGGCAAAAAAAACAAAAAACAGGAAACGAAAAAAATATAACGGCAAAAAATGGAATGTCAAGAGGAAATTGGTGGAAAAAAAAGAAAAAGGGATTATATTAGGGGGTTACAAGCAATCGCCGCGTCGGTTGACCTGGGGCAATACTGTCGTTCATCGGGCGTTCGTCCGGAGTTTGTCCTGGCGGATGCGGCGAAATGCGGCGGCGTCTCGCCGTCGATTGTGGAGAGAACTATGGACAAGGAAACCAAGACCAAGACCATCAAGGAGTTCCAGCTCAACGAGAAGGACTGTGGCTCCAGTGAAGTGCAGATTGCGCTGCTGACTGGTCGCATCAAGGAAATCACGGAACACCTGAAGGTTCACGCGAAGGACTTTTCCACCAAGCGTGGTCTGGTGGCTCTGGTGAATCAGCGTCGCCGTCTGCTGGCCTACCTCCAGCGTGAGGACTACAACCGCTACGCGACGATCATCAAGCGCCTGGGCCTCCGCCACTAGCGCGCTGTTCGCAGTCCGCATCCCGGTTCTTGCACTGGGTGCGGACTTTGTTTTTTTCCCCGACTGCGAGATAGGTCTTTGGGGATGTTGCAGGAGCCGGAGATGCAGGGAGTGCTTTCCTGCTTGTGGAATTGGTCGGCATGGACAGGGGGGCGATGTGATTGCCTGGCCATGCCGCAATTCCGCAGGCGTTGGATCTGGATGGGAAAAACTCCGCGTGCCCGGCGGGCGGATTGACCGCCAGCCCTTGCCGCCAGCCCGATGGCAGGGGATAACGAAAGGGGCAATGAAGGACAAAGGAGAATGAGTATCCAGAACGTGACAATTGACATGGGAAATGGCCGTCCGTTGACCATTGAGACTGGCAAGGTGGCCTTGCAGGCCAATGGCGCGGTGATGGTTCGCCAGGGCGACACGATGGTGCTGGTCGCCGTGGTGCAGGCCGACCCCCGCCCCGGCACGGATTTCTTCCCGCTGACGGTGGAGTACCGCGAGCGCTTTGCCGCCGCTGGCCGCATCCCCGGCAGCTACTTCAAGCGCGAGGGCCGTCCCACCGAGAAGGAGATTCTCACGGCCCGCATGACGGACCGCCCCCTTCGCCCTCTCTTCCCCGAGGGATTCATCAACGAGGTCCAGGTCGTCTCCACCGTGTTCAGTGCGGATGGAGAGAACGAGCCGGACGTGCTGAGCATCTTCGGCGCCTCCGCCGCACTCATGGTCTCCGACATCCCCTTCGGCGCTCCTGTGGGCGCCTGCCGCGTCGGGCGCATTGACGGCCAGTTCATCGCCAACCCCACCCACAGCGAAATGCTCAGGAGCGACATTGACCTGGTGTATGCCGGAGTCGCCGGCAAGACCATCATGATTGAAGGCCGCTCCTCCGAAATATCCGAGGAGGAACTGCGGGACGCCATGTACTTTGCGGACTCCATTGTCCAGAAGCAGATTGCCGCCGTGCAGGACTTGGCCGCCCGCGTCAACAAGCCCAAGACCACCTACAAGGCGCACATCCCCCATCCCGATGTGATGGCCGCCGCTGAGGCATTTGTGGCTGGTGGCAGGGTGGAGGATGCGTGCAGTTCCACCAGCAAACTGGAACGCCAGGCCAAGCAGGACGCCCTCAAGGAGGCCCTCCAGGCCGACCTCGCCGCCAAATTCACCGGCGCGGATGGGACGCTCGCGGACCCCGCCGGAGACCCCATCGATTTCGTCTCCGTCTGGGAAATCCTCATGGAACGGGCGATTCGCGGCCTGGTGCTGGAGAAGGGCATTCGTCAGGATGGACGCGGCATTGACGAGGTGCGCGAAATCGAGTGCGAGGTCGGGCTATTGCCGCGCTGCCACGGCTCCGCATTGTTCCGCCGGGGCGAGACACAGGCCCTGGTCACCGCAACCTTGGGCTCCTCCGGCGACTGCCAGGAATTCGACGCCATCACCGGCGGCGCCAAGACCAAGGACTTCATCCTGCACTACAATTTCCCCGCCTTCTGCACAGGCGAGACTGGACGCTATGGCTCCACGGGACGCCGTGAAATCGGCCACGGCGCACTGGCGGAGCGCTCCGTCAAGGGCGCGATGCCGAAGGATTATCCCTACACCGTCCGCGTCACCTCCGAGATTCTGGGCTCCAACGGCTCCAGCTCCATGGCCACGGTCTGCGGCTCCAGCCTGGCTCTGATGGATGCCGGCGTGCCGTTGAGCGATGCGGTGGTGGGCATCTCCATCGGTCTGGTCACTGGCACGGACAAACGGGTTTTCCTGACCGACATCATCGGCTCGGAAGACCACTACGGCGACATGGATTTCAAGGTGGCTGCAACCCGCAAGGGAATCACCGGCTTCCAGCTCGACCTGAAAATCGCCGGCCTGGACATCGAGGGCATGTACGAGGCCATGCTGAAGAACCGCGCAGCCCGCGAGCATATCCGGGGCATCATGAGCGCCTGCCTGGCGGCCCCGCGCCCCTCGCTGAACAAGTACGCCCCCCAGATGTCCGTGCTGAAAATCAACCCTGACAAGATTGGCGCTCTCATCGGACCTGGCGGCAAGAACATCCGCGGCATCACCGAAACCACCGGCGCCCAAATCGATGTGGACGATGACGGCAACGTCAAAATCTTCACCGCCAACGGACAGGCGATGGAACAGGCCACCTACATGGTGCGCAGCCTGACCGATGAGGTCGAAATCAACAAAATCTACACTGGCACCGTGAAGACCATCAAGGACTTCGGGGCGTTTGTGGAGATTCTGCCCGGCCAGGAGGGGATGGTCCACATCTCCGAGTTGGCCAACTACCGCGTCAAGAACGTGGAGGAAATCTGCAAAGTCGGCGACAAGATGGTGGTCAAGGTCATTGACATTGACGACCGCGGTCGCATCCGCCTGAGCCGCAAGGCCGCCATGGCCGAGGCATGACATTGAACCGAGCAGGCCACCCAGGGGTGACCCCAATCGAAGGAGTCAGAGATGAAAGACAAAATCCATCCCAAGTACCAGAAATGCACCGTTACCTGCGCTTGCGGCAACGTGTTTGAAGTGATGTCCACGGTCTCCAAAATCACCGTCGGCATCTGCTCCAAGTGCCATCCATTCTACACCGGAAAACAGAAACTGGTCGATACCGAAGGACGCGTTGACGCATTCCGTCGCCGCTATGCCAAGGCCGCCGCTGCCAAGAAGGCTTAGCGGACTGTCTCCAGTGGCCTTGCCGCTGGCTTCCAATTGGGCGCACCCCCAGTCACCTTAGGGGACAGTGCGCCCTTTTTCTGGCTATTCGGTTAACTGTTCGGCTCCCGCCCGGTTTTGACGTGCTCAGCCACAGTTCTGCCATTTGGACTTGACGTGCCGGCCGTGAGTCCCCAACCTGCCCCCGAGGCCCCAGGCCTCGCGGATTGAAGTAGCCTGGTGTGCTGAGCAGATATCCTCGTTTTTTGAAATCCCCCCTGGCCTTCGCTCTGTCATGAATCTTGAATCCTACATCCAGACCTCGGTTTTACGGCGGGATGAACTGGAACGCCAGAGTGCGGTCTTCGACTTCGCGAAAAACGGTCAGTCCCGTTTCCGTGCCCTGAACGCCGAATACCAGAAACTCAAGAAACTCACCGAGACGTGGAGTCGCCTCCAAAAGGCCAAGGATGACCTGCGCAGCGCCGAGGAACTCCTGGAGGAGACGACGGACGAGGAATTCCGCGAGGCCATCAAGGCCGACATCCAGGCCAGCCAGGAATTGATTCCCCTGCTTGACCGTGAAATCAAGGGTCTCGTTCTGCCCGTCCACCCCAATGAGGGGAAGGATGTCATTATGGAGATCCGTCCTGCCGCCGGCGGAGACGAGGCGGCCCTCTTTGCCGCTGACCTTTGCCGCATGTACCAGCACTATTTTGAGGCGAAGGGATGGAAATGCGAGATGCTCGATTTCAGCGACACCCCCTTGGGTGGACTCAAGAGCGCGTCCATGGTCGTGAGAGGGGAAGGCGCCTGGAGCACCTTGCGCTTCGAAAGCGGTGTC
>JAFRLP010000224.1 GCA_017431185.1 Victivallales bacterium
AAGACGGACTTCTCGCACATGCGCACCGGAATCATGGCGGGCTCGCCTTGCCCGATCGCGGTGATGCAGGAGGTCATCGACAAGATGCACATGACGGAGATCACCATTGTCTATGGCCAGACCGAGGCCTCGCCGGGCTGCACCATGTCCACCACCAGCGACTCCATCGAGGACCGCGTGTCAACCGTCGGGAGGGACATGCCGGAGATCGAGAACCGCATTGTTGACCCTGAGACGGGACGCGACCTGCCTGACAACCAGATCGGCGAGTTCGTCACCCGGGGCTATCACGTCATGAAGGGCTACTACAAGATGCCCAAGGAGACGGCGGCGGTCATTGACGCCGACGGGTGGCTCCATACGGGCGACCTGGCCCTGCGCACCCCCGAAGGCAACTACAAGATCACGGGGCGGCTCAAGGACATGATCATCCGCGGCGGCGAGAACATCTACCCCAAGGAAATCGAGGAGTTCATCTACCGTCACCCCAAGGTCGCGGATGTGCAGGTCATCGGCATTCCCGACAAGAAACTCGGGGAGGAGATACTCGCAGCCGTCATCCTGAAGCCGGGAGAGACCATGACGGCGGAGGAACTTCAGGACTATGTGCGCCGCAACATGGCGAAGCACAAGGTCCCGAAATACGTCGATTTCGTCGAGGCCTTCCCGCAGAACGCCGCCGGCAAAATCCTCAAGTACAAGATGCGCGAGGACGCGGCCAAACGGCTCAACATCGCCCAGGTCGAAGGAATTGTGGCTAACTAAGGAGAGTCATCACTATGAGCAAGACGGCTAAAATGGTCACCATGGACGGCAATGAGGCGTGCGCATACGCTGCGTATCCCTTCACTGAAGTTGCGGCGATCTATCCCATCACCCCATCCAGCCCGATGGCGGGCAAGACCGACGCCTGGTCCGCCAAGGGACGCCTGAACCTCTTCGGGCAACGGGTGACCCTGGTGGAGATGGAGTCCGAGGCAGGGGCGGCGGGCGCCATCCACGGCTCGCTGGAGACAGGCGCGCTCTCCACCAGCTTCACCTCCTCGCAGGGGCTGATGCTGATGATTCCCGTCATGCACCGCATCGCAGGCGAAAGACTGCCGGGCGTGCTGCATGTGGCGTCGCGGACGGTCGGCACCCACGCGCTCTCCATTTTCGGCGACCATTCGGACGTGATGAACTGCCGTCAGACGGGCTTCGCTCTCCTCTCCACCGCCAACTCCCAGGAGATTATGGACCTGGCGCCGGTGGCGCATCTGTCGGCAATCAAGGGGCGCATACCCTTCCTGCATTTCTTTGACGGCTTCCGCACCTCCCACGAGATGAGCAAGGTCGCGGCCATTGACTACGCCGATTTGGCCACCCTGGTTGACCATGAGGCGGTGGATGCGTTCCGCGCCCAGGCGCTCAACCCTGACCATCCGAGGCTCCGTGCCACGGTGCAGAACGGCGACATCTACTTCCAGGTGCGCGAGGCCAACAACCGGTTCTACGCCGAGTTGCCCGCCATTGTCCAGATGTACATGGACAAAATCGCGGAGCTGACTGGCCGTCAATATCACCTGTTTGACTACTATGGCGCGCCGGACGCCGAAAGGGTCATCGTGGCGATGGGGTCCGCCTCGGGCACCATCCAGGAGATGGTGGACTGGCTGAACGCACAAGGGGGGAAATGCGGATTCCTGCAAGTGCATCTCTATCGTCCCTTCGCGGCGGAGCATTTCCTGGCTGCCCTGCCCGCCAGCGTGAAGAAGGTGGCCGTCCTTGACCGCTGCAAGGAGATGGGCAGCGCCGGCGAGCCGCTCTTCCAGGATGTCTGCACCGTGCTGGCCACTGCGGGTCGTCCCGTCAAGGTCATTGGCGGACGCTACGGCCTCTCCAGCAAGGATGTTGACCCCGCGCAAATCGCCGCCGTGTTCCAGCATCTCGCCCAGGAGAATCCCTGGGGCAACTTCACCATCGGCATTGAGGACGATGTGACCCACCTCTCGCTTCCGCTTCCCGCGCCGATTTATCCCGAGGCCCGGAACCAGGTCAGCTGCAAATTCTGGGGCCTGGGGTCGGACGGCACGGTCGGAGCCAACAAGAGCACCGTGGAGATCATCAATGCCCATACGGAGAAATTCGCGCAGGCCTACTTTGAATACGACGCCAAGAAGTCGTTTGGCGTGACCAAATCGCACCTCCGCTTCGGGGACCGTCCCATCCGCGGCTCCTACTATGTCAAGTCCGCCGACTTCATCGGCTGCCACAATGAGACCTACATCCGCCAATACGATGTGGTGGATGAACTGAAGGAGGGCGGCGTGCTGCTGCTCAACACGTCTTTGGACATGGCGGGCCTGGAAAAACTCATTCCCGCCAGGGCCAAGCGTCTGCTGGCCGCGAAGAACGCCTCGCTCTACACCATCGACGCCGTCTCCATCGCCGCCAGGCTCGGTCTTGGAAACCACTACAACCTCGTGCTTCAGTCCGCCTTCTTCCACCTCGCCAACATCATCCCCGGCGAGGAGGCTGACGGATACATGAAGGAACTCGCCAGACGCACCTATTTCGCCAAGGGAGACGAGGTGGTCGCCCGCAACTGCGCCGCCATTGACGCGGGGGCCACCGCCTTTGTCCGCATCACCATTCCCACGTCCTGGCGAAACGCGCAGGACGAGGCGACCGCCGTTCAGGACGACCGCCCCGCCGTGGTGGTCAACATCGCCGACCCCATCAATCGCCAGAAGGGCGATGACCTGCCTGTCAGCGCGTTCAAAGGCTACGAGGATGGCGTGATTGACCTTGGGCTCACCGCCTACGAGAAGCGCGGCATCGCCGTGAACGTCCCCGTTTGGGAGAGCGGAAAGTGCCTCCAGTGCAACCGCTGCTCGCTGGTCTGTCCGCACGCGGTCATCCGCCCGTATCTGCTGAACGACCAGGAGAACGCCGCGAAACCGACGGGATTCGAGACGCTTCCCGTGCGTGGAAAGGATGGACTTCATTTCGCCCTGCAGGTCAGCCATGCCGACTGCACCGGCTGCGGCGCCTGCGTCAATGCCTGTCCCGCCAAGGAGAAGGCGTTGCAGATGAAGCCGTACCATGAGGTCGGCAATCATCCTGACCAGTGGAACTACGCCTTGAATTTGAGCGACAAGGGCGATGTCTATGCCCCGTGGACGATCAAGGGCAGCCAGTTCCGCCAGCCCCTGCTGGAATTCTCCGCCGCCTGCGCCGGCTGCGGGGAGACGCCCTACGCCAAACTGCTCACGCAGCTCTTCGGGGACCACGTCTATTGGGCCAACGCCACAGGCTGCTCCCAGGCGTGGGGCTCGCCCATGCCTGGCATTCCCTACACCACCAACCGCGCCGGACGCGGCCCCGCGTGGACGAATTCGCTCTTCGAGAACAACGCGGAGTTCTGCCTGGGCATGGCCCTCTCCGTGAAGCAGCGGCGCGCCGCCGCCAAAATGGCGCTGGAGGCGTTGCTGGCCAGCGAGAGTCTCCCCGATGCGGTGCGTACACCCGCGCAGGCTTTGCTGGCCGGCTTTGACGACGTGCAGGAGTCCCGCCAGGCGAGCGACGCCTTGTGCGCCGTTCTGGAGACGGCCATGCCCGCCGACGCCCTTGCGCAGGACCTGCTGAAGCGCCGTGACATGCTGGCCAAGAAGACCTTCTGGATGTTCGGCGGCGATGGCTGGGCCTACGACATTGGCTTTGGCGGGCTTGATCACGTGGTCGCGTCGGGCGAGAACGTCAATGTGCTGGTGGTGGACACCGAGGTGTACAGCAACACGGGCGGACAGTCCTCCAAGGCCACTCCCATCGGGGCCGTTGCGCAGTTTGCCAGCAGCGGCAAGAGCAGTCCCAAGAAGGACTTGGGGTCCATCTTCATGACCTACGGCAACGTCTATGTGGCGCAGGTCGCGATGGGGGCCGACCCCAACCAGTTGCTCAAGGCCATCCACGAGGCGGAGAGCTACAATGGGCCCTCGGTCATCATCGCCTACACGCCGTGCCTTTCCCACGGTCTGAAGTGCGGGATGGGCAACACGCAGGCGGAGATGAGGCGGGCGGTGGAGTCAGGCTACTGGACTCTCTACCGCTACAATCCCGCCAACGAGAAGCCCTTCACGCTGGACTCCAAGCCGCCGACCACTCCATACGGCGATTTCCTGGCTGGCG
>JAFRLP010000225.1 GCA_017431185.1 Victivallales bacterium
AACTCGACGGCCTCCTGGGCAGTGGGGAAGTTGCGTTCCTCCACCCCATTCTCCTGGAACAGAACGACGTCCACGCCATTGGGAGTTTTGGCGGAGTTGTTCTGGAGCAGCGCGCCTGGCGGCATGCCTGGTACCAGTTTCTGGTTGCCGTCCCTGCTCATAGGCATGCCTCCTTTCCGTTAAGGTGTTCCAGTAATGACTTGGCGATGTCGTCAGGCATCAATCCAGCGAGCCGACGATGGTGGTTGACGTCGCCCCAGCCAGGAAGCTGGCGCGGCCAGCCGAAGCGCAGGATGGGCAGGCCAGTCTCGGCGGCGGCGAAGGAGCCGAATCCGCCAGCGACAACGTGGTCCTCGATGACCGCGATTTGCGCTCCCGCACGGGCCTGCCGTTCCATCAGTTCACGGTCGAACGGCAGAGTGAAACGGGTGTTGACGACCGTCGCCGCCACACCCTGCGCGCCCAGAATGTTCGCCACCTCCAGAGCGGTGGCGAGTTCGCGTCCCACCGCCCAAATGGCGAGGGGTGCATGTCCAGTTCTGACGACCTCCGCCCTGCCCCACTGCAGCAGTTGGTGCGCTGGCAGCAGCGGAGATGCGTCCCCCGCAGGATAGCGGATGACGACGGGATGGCGGCGCGCCAGGGCGGCCTCCATCATCGTGGCGAGTTCGTCGGCGTCGGCTGGCTGGAGGACGGCCAGGTTCGGAAGGGCCTGCCAGAAGGCGAAGTCGAGTATGCCATGGTGCGTCGGGCCGTCCACCCCCATGCCGGAGCGGTCAAGGCAGAAGAGCACGGGGAGGGATTGCAGGCAGGCGTCATGGAACACGTAGTCGAAGGCGCGCTGGACAAAACTGGCATAGACGGCGAACACAGGGTGGAAGCCATTGGCGGCCAGACCGGCGGCGAAGGCGGTAGCGTGCCCTTCGGCGATGCCCGTGTCGAAGAAGGAGTTCGGGTATTTTCTGGCGAAGGCGGAGAGTCCCGTGCCGCCGACCATTCCTGCGGTGATGGCGACAATGCGGTCATCCGCCTCGCGCAGCGCCAGCAGTTTTTTTCCGAAGGCGGAGGAGAAGGTGACGGAGGGGGAGGCCTTGACTGGCTTGCCGGTGGAGACCTCGAAGGGGGAGACGCCGTGGAAACAATCGGGATGCTGTTCGGCAGGCGGATAGCCCTTGCCCTTGGTGGTATAGACATGCAGGAGCAGAGGCCCCTGCATCTGCTTTAGCCTCTTGAGGATGGTAATCAGGTCCTCCAGGCTGTGTCCATCCACTGGGCCGATGTAACGCAGTCCCAATTCGGAGAACATCTGACCATGGAGGAAGAGCGACTTCAGTGACTGCTCCATGCGCGAGATGGCTCCCTTGAGATGCTCCCCGACAAAGGGGATTCCGCGCACCAGCGTACGCGAGAAGTTGCGGATGGCGTTGTAACTGCGCGCCGAAATGATGTTGTTCAGCAACCTGGAGATGGCTCCCACGTTTCTGGCGATGGACATCTTGTTGTCATTGAGCACCAGCAGAAAACGCTTTGTGGTGACGGCGAGGTTATTGAGTCCCTCCAGGGAGGAGCCGCAGCCGAGCGCGCCGTCCCCCACCAGGGCGACGACGCGGGCGTCGGAGCCGATGCGGTCGAAGGCGGCGGCGCAGCCCAGCGCGGCGGAGATGGCGGTTCCGGAGTGCCCCGTGCCAAAGGCGTCCTGGGGGCTTTCACTGCGCAGGGGGAAGCCGCTGCAGCCGTCATGTTCGCGCAAATGCACGAAGGCGGCGGCGCGACCGCTGAGCAGTTTGTGTGTGTAGCACTGGTGGCCGGTGTCGAAGAACAGACGGTCGCGCCGGAAATCGAACACCGTGTGGAGCGCAAGTTCCAGTTCCACGGTGCCCAGATTGGAGGCCAAATGCCCTCCCTGCCGTGCCACCGTATTCAGGATCGTGGAGCGCAAATCATCCGCCAAGGAGCGCAAATCCGCCAGAGACAGGTCATCCAGGCGGGTTTCAGGGGTAATCTGTGCCAGCGAGAAGGACATGTAGAGAAGGAGAAGTCCAATCGAGATTGGAAAGAGGTCAGCGGTTCAGACGGAGTTCGCCCTCCACGAACACGGCTTTGACGGAGAAGTCGTCATCCAGGACGGCCAGGTCGGCAAGATAGCCCGGCTCGATTTTGCCGAGGTTGGCAAGCCCCAGATCGTTGGCCTGGTTCCAGGAGGTCGTCTTGATGCACTCCTTCAAGGGCAGTCCCGTCACCTCGCGAATGTTCTTCAGGCCGACATTGTACTGGAGTGTGCTGCCGGCCAGGGCGTTGTTGCCCTTGAGGCGGGCGGCGCCATCCTTGACGACCACGGCGAGACCGCCGAGCTGGTAGTCGCCGTCCGGCAAGCCCGTCGCCTCCATGGCGTCGGTGATGAGGAGGATTTTCTCGATGGGCTTGATTTTGAAGGCGAGGCGAATCATGTCGGGGCAGAGGTGGATTTTGTCGCAGATCATCTCGCAGTACACGCGGTCATCCATGAGTCCCGCGCCGACCAGCCCGATTTCGCGATGGTGGAGTTTGGTCATCTGGTTGCAGAAGTGAGTCAGCCGCCCGAGTCCCTCCTTCTGGCAGGCCTGGAACTGCGCGTAGGTGGCGTTGGTGTGGCCGGCGCTGGGGATGATGCCCGCGTCCATCAACTGCCTGGTGAACTCGGCGCTGCCCTCGACGTCCGGCGCGAAAGTGACGATGCGGACGGGGGAGATTTCGTTCAGGGCCTTCACCTCGTCAAAGGAGGGTTTCCGGACAAAAGCGGGGTTCTGCGCGCCGAGGCATTCGGGGTTGATGTAGGGGCCTTCGAGATGCACGCCAAGCACTTTGGAGAAGGCGGGGTTGCGGCGGTACTTCTCGACCAGCCCCATGGTCTCCGCCAGCGTCTCCTGGGCGAGCGTCAGGGTGGTCGGGCACCAGGAGGTGACTCCCTCCTTGAGTTTGGCCTCGGCGATGGTGGGAATGGCCTCGGGGCTGGCGCTGGTGGACTCGTAGCCCATGCCCGCGTGGATATGCGCGTCAATGAAACCGGGGACCACCATCCTGCCAGCGGCGTCGTAGGTCTGGTCGGCGGGCGGGAGTTCCTCGCCGTCCTTGAAAATCTTGCTGATGGATTTCCCTTTCACGAAGATGGCGACGTTCTTTTCATCGACATCGGGTGAAATGAGATGGGCGTTCCGAATCAAAGTTGACATTGGTCACTCTCCGTTATTCACTGAAGTTGATAGAAGGAGTCTTTTGAAAAAAACTGCCCAAACTGTAATCCATCGTTGGAAAAAGGCAAACGTACAACCTGCATTTAGTCCATATCTTGCGAAAATCCGACACTTTTCATGGGTTTCGGGTTGAAAAGTGGCTTAACGGTATTACATTAGCGAAACCTGATTTCCTTTTTTGGGGAATATGGGACTGGACGGGCGAGTGTCCGACTGTCCTGCTTTCTACGTTCAAACCTAAGTGGAGAAAGAAGCTGTGAAAAACTGTGCGCCTGAGAAGATTCGCAATTTCGTGCTGGCCGGCCATGCCGGCTCTGGCAAGACAAGCCTGGCAGATTTGATGCTGTTCAAGGCGGGCGTGGTCAAGCGCCTCGGTAGCGTTGATGGAGGCACCAGCCTCTCCGACTACCGCAAAGAGGAGCAGGAACGCAAGAGTTCCATCTATCTCAGCGTGCTCAACGCCCCCTGGAAGGACACCCATTTCTTCCTGATGGACACACCTGGCACCACCGATTTCTGCGGCCGCGCCCTCAACGCCATCAACATCGCCGACCTGATGGTGCTGGTGGTGGACGCATCCAGCGGAATCGGCCCCGGAACCATCACCGCCTGGAAGACCGCCGAGGCCCGCAAGATGCCCCGCTTCATCTTCATCAACGGATGCGACCGCGACAACGCCGACTATGATGGCGTGCTGTCCAGCATCCAGGACGCCTTTGGCCGCCAGGCCTGCATTCCCGTGACCACGCCCGACGGAGCCAAAGCCGCGCTGAAGGGAGTCGTCAACGCCCTCACCCCCGAAAACTCCAACCTGATGGACACTGTGGCCGAGGCGGACGACGAACTGATGATGAAGTACATGGACAGCGGTGAACTCTCCGCCGAGGAAATCCAGACGGGCTTCCACAAGGCGGTGCTCAGCGCCAGCCTCTATCCCATCTACTGCGGAAGCGCCATCAAGGACATCGGAGTCAAAGAGCTGATGGACGCGATTGCGGACTTTGCGCCCACCCCGCTCGAACCCGTCTCCCTCAATCTGGAGAGCGGCGAGATTGACCGCACCAGCGGCGACGCCGTCGGCTACGTGTTCAGTTCGGTCATCGACCCGTTCATGGGGCAGCTCAACTACGTGCGGATTCTCTCCGGCACCTTCACGCCGAACTCCGAACTGGTCAACACCCAGAAGCAGTCCAAGGAGAAGGTCGGCACCATCCAGATCCCGCAGGGCAAGGACATGCAGAACGCGGACTCGGCGGGTCCCGGCGAAATCATCACCATCGCGAAATTGAAGAACACGGGGATGGACGACATCCTGGGTTCCAAGGCGGTGTCCGCCGTCTTCGTGCCCGTCACCTATCCGCAGTCCACCACCATCTTCGCCATCTCGCCAGCGACCAAGGGCGAGGAAGACAAGTTGGCGCAGGGGCTTGCCAAACAGGCCGCCGAGAACCCCACCATCCAGGTGGAGAACAACCCCGAGACGAAGCAGTGCATCCTCTCCTGCATGGGCGACCAGCAGTTGAAACTCATCACCAACCGCCTGAAGAACGAGTTCAAGGTCGAGGCGCAGCTGGACACTCCCCGCATCCCCTACCGCGAGACCATCAATGGAGTCGGCCAGGCGCAGTACCGCCACAAGAAGCAGACGGGCGGCCACGGTCAGTTCGCCGAAGTCCACATGCGCCTGGAGCCCTTCACGCCCGCCGAAGGCGAGCCGGACTTCCAGTTCGCCAACGAGGTGGTTGGCGGCAACATCCCCAAGAACTTCATCCCCGCCATTGAAAAGGGAGTCAACGAG
>JAFRLP010000226.1 GCA_017431185.1 Victivallales bacterium
CAATTCAAATCCACGGCCCGTGAAATGGCACTTTACTTGTGAAGACGCAAGGGTGAAACTCCTCTCGACATATCCGAAAATTTAAATGTTACATGATACTAGCCTGGTACCGACGCAAGCATGCACCCGCCGAGCAGGTGCCTGGGGACGCCGCACCGACTCCATCCTCCCCCGCCGAAGACGCACATGCCGCGCAGAAGGATGCACCCGCCGAGCAGGTGCAGGCCCCCCCGCAGCCTTCACCGCTGCGCTATGCGCTGCTGACTCCCGCGTTGCTGCTGCTTGCGCTGGGGTATTTCCGCCACATCAATCTGGCACTCCTGCTGGGAGGCATCCTGCTTCCCATGACCCTGGCGGGCATATTCTTCAGCGTGCGCCTCCTGCGCCTGCTGTTGCCAGGCTGCGGCGTGCTGGCGCTCTTCTGCCCCGGCATCGGCATCTGGCTCTCCACGTTCCTGCCAATGGACGGCTTCCTGCTCAAACTCCTTCTCGCACTCATCCTCACCCTGCTCTTCCCTCTGCTGACCGGCAATCTGCTCACACGGCTCCCCCTCGAAAAGACCATCTTCTGCGCAACCGCCCTCCTGCTGGCCGCCGGATACTGGTCCAACGGACAATTCCTCACCCGGCAACCTCCCCTGCTCCCCCGATTCGATTCCCTCCTCTCCCCGAATTTCCGGGGCATCCTGGAATCAGCAAACGAAAGCGACAGGCAGTTCTTCGGCAACAGCAACATCCGACGCTACATCTTCCAGGACGCCGGCAACCATCCCTTCCAGGTACTCGCCGTCTCCGAAATCGACAACATCCACAACGTCCACTCCATCCTCTACTGCATCCGCGTCGGCGGATACCGCATCCTCTCCGACGCATCCCGCTCCTTCCCCGCCGACGGCGACCTCCCCCCGCTCCACGTTCAGGAAATCCTAGCCGAGCACCACGGCGAGAAAACCCTCTTCTGGCAGTGGTACAGCACCCCTGCCGCCTCCACCCACAGCTTCCTCCTCTTCCGGATGCTCTATTCCCCCAAGGACAACTGGTCTGTCTTCATCTGCAGCACCCCCGTCCGCGATTCCCTCGAAGCATCCCAAAAACAACTCCGCACCTTTCTGCACGACTTTCTCCACGTCAAGCGCGTCTGCGAAAAACACAGCCAGAACATCACCAAGGCATCTGACGCCAGCAGGCCGGCACCTGCGGCGTCATCAGTTTCCCCTGCGGAGTTCTATTGAAACAGTTCCTTCAGGATGTCCGCGCTCTTCTTCAAGTCAATCTCCGGTGCGCGCAGATGCGTGTCCTGCTCAATCAGGAGCCATTTGCCGTAATTATGCTCGCGGAGTTCGCGCACGATGGGCACGAATTCCATCCCGGCGTTTCCCCCGCCCAGTTCGCAGAACCGCAGCCGCTCGGGCCAGCGGTCCAGACCGATGCTGTCATCCTTGATGAAAACGTCCTTGAAATGGACGGCGGCCAGCCGGTCGTGGTATTTGCGGATGGTCTCCACGCAGTCGCCGCCGGCGGCATGGAGATGGGCGGTGTCCAGCAGCAAGGCCGCTCCTGGGACCGCAGCCATGAAATCATCCAGTTCCTGCGGCGATTCCACGCGGGTGCCGAGATGATTGTGCAGCGCCGCCTTGAGTCCGTAGTATGCCGCCGCCTCCACAAAGGCGTTGGCCTGGCGGCAATAGGTCTCGAAGGGAACCGTCCGGCGGGCTGGCGTGGCCAGCCAGACATACTCCTTCCCGAAAGCGCAGGCGCATTTCATGGTGAGTTCCACGGTACTCATGTTGCAGCTGGAGAAATCCATGCCCAGGCGATGGAAAAGCGAGGCGTTCTGGACGGCTTCGCCCATGTCCGCCCCCTTCAGCCATTCGATTCCGCCGATTCCGCACTCCTTCAGAAGGAGCAGACGCTGTTCCAGGTTCAGGTTTCCGCCGTACCAGACATCCATGCCGTAGTCAGCAACACCAATTTGATTCATTTGCATTTTCTCCTTTGACAGATTGCGGAAGCAATCCGCGCCGCCGCAGTTTTCCGTGGAAAATACTATACTGGCAAGCCCATTGATTGTCAACGTCTCAAAATTGCTATTTCATATTCTATCTTGCAGTTTGGGAACGTTGACGGCGGCGGGGACGCCGACGCCACGCAGTCCGGCGGCGGGGACGCCGACGCTACCTTATTTTCCGATACCACATCAACAACGCGGAACTGGTGGAAAAACCAAGTTCGGAAGCAATCTGCTTGTGGCTGAACCCCTGCTTTTTGGCTGACTCGAAAAAGACCAGGCGCACCCTGTTGATGTACTCCCCTATGGATATCCCGTATGCGCTCTTAAACAAATGGGAAATGTAAAACCGGCTGAAGCCGGTGAATTTTTCAAGTTGCGCCAGGGAACAGTCCCGTCCTATTTTCGCTTCGATAATCTGCTGAATGGAATTGACAATGGCATTGCCAGTCAGGGTTTTCTCCTCTTTCAAGGCGCTTGTCCTGAGATAGAAGCGAAGTTCATCCAGAAGCATTGTCAGTGGCTGTCTCATAAAGCAGTCAAGATTCGCCAAGGCGTTTTCAGGAGAGAGTTTATCCAATTCGTCCCAACGGCGTTCAACGACCAATTTCAAATCCGTGGCGAGTTCAACCCATTTGATTGCATAGCTCACGTTTCCGTCCTGGTCAACCTGATGCACCAGCAGATTCAAATGGGTGGGAAACAGATAAAACCAGAGATAAACCATGTTTCTGTCCGAAGGGGGATAACCCACCCGATGGGATATCCAGCGGTTGATCAGAATGACGTCGCCGGCTTTGATCTTGAATATTTTGTGGTTCAGGGGAAATTCGCTTTCGCCCCGGAGGACAAAAAGAATTTCCCGATGCTGGTGAATGCCAGGAGGCGCATTCTTGGTTTTGGGGCTGCCGTTCGAATGTTCGCAGACGATCCGCCTGATCCCCCGCCTGAAGGCCGAAAACCATTCTTCTTTCAGCGGCATATTCGTCATCTCCGGTTTTTATTCCCGATTCGGGGTTTTCAGCGTCAGGTGGAGAGTGTCCCGACTTTCTCCGGGTCCCGCGCAGAACCGTTTCCCTGCGATGCCATCGCCCGCAGCGATTCCAAAGTCTGGACGATCGCCAGGTCGCCGGCTTCCGGGTCAAGCACATACGGACGGACCGTCCGGCGGCAGGTGACCTCATAGCCGCCGTTCGCGATGGCGCTGCGGTCCGGCAGATACGCGCCCCGGCCGTTGGTATTGCTGCACAGCAGATTATACTGATACGGGCCGAATTTCCGCAGTCTCAGGGAAAAGATGGAAAACATCTCGAACGGGAACGGCGCCAGCGCCAGCGGTCCGACCGCGATCGCCGTCTGCTCGAATTCGAAGACGGGCTGCAGCGGCTGTTTCCAGGTTTCGAGCGCGATTTTCGCCAACTGGTAATCCAGCGGCGGTTCCGGCGCATCCCCCGCCGTACGGTCGAAACGGCTCATGATCTCCCTCGCTTCCGCTTCGGTCATGATGATCGTCTGCGGCATGCTGACGGTCGCCGTATGGACTCGGACCGGCAGACCGGACCGGAACTCCCGGATCCCTTCGAGCAGCCGGAGAGCATCGGTTGCGGCACGGGAACCGACTTCTTCCACCGAAGCGGGACCGTCACCGCCGCCCGCGGAGAAGCCGCGGCAGGTCTTCGTTTCCAGCCAGCGGTTGGTTCGGGGGCCCACATCCCCCAGGGCGCCGTTCAGAAACACCACGGGCACCGAATAGCGGTCGGCCACTCTTCTTTTCATCACGCCGCACCAGTCATTGGAAATATTCCGGTCGAGCCCCATGCAGGTGTTGTGGGCGCTGCAATGGATCAGGATTCCGAGGCTGGCCCCGGTCTCTTCGTCGATGAAATGCGCCGTCGTCATATTGTCATCGTAAGGCAACTCGGGGTCGCCGATGAAACCGGTGACCTTTCCGGCCTCATTCATGCCGCGGCGGGAGATCCCGGTCTCGGTCTGGCCGGAGGCAAAACCGACGCGGGCCGGCCGCATCGACGCTTTCGCCCGGCGGACCGCATCCGCGATGGCGGGAATGGACTGATGGACGTATTCCACGCCCTTGTTTTCCGGATCGACCGCCGCCCGCCCGAGGGTGCGCATGTAGGTGGTATGAGGCGCCGAATGGGTATGCGAACAGCAGAGCAGGATGTTCCGGCCGGGAATCCCCGCGGCTGCCTCGATGCCCCGGCGGATGTCCTGCGTCAGCGGCCAGTCGACAAAGCACCAGTCCAGCCCGATCACCGTGGCCTCCACCCCGTCTCCGTTCAACACCATGACCGCCGCCGTCAGCGGCGAATGGACACCCGTCGCCAGCCGTTCGGGCAGTCCGTAGCCGGTCAGGTAGATCCCGATTCCCGGCGTGATGTCTGCAACTGCAAATCCGACTTTCATTCTGTCTCGAAATCATTTGCGCCCCCTCCGAATCTGCCGGAGAGGGCTTTTTTTTTGCCGATCAGTTGGAAAACACCGAATCGAAATTCTGTCCCGAGGAGGAGAAGTCCAGCGAACGGGTGAATTTGGCCGCATCGGCGGCGCCGAATTCCCGGTCCATGCCGCAGTCTTCCCATTCCACGGAAAGCGGACCGGCATACCCGATCTTGTTGAGGGTTCGGATGATCGCCTCGAAATCGACGTCGCCGTGTCCGGGACTGCGGAAGTCCCAGCCGCGGCGGTCGTCCCCGAAGTTGATATGCGAGCAGAGAATGCTGCTTTCGCCGTCCAGCGTCACCGCCGCGTCTTTGATGTGGCAGTGGAAGATGCGGTCGGGGAAGGCCTTGATGAACTTCACCGGATCGACTCCCTGCCACACGAGATGGCTGGGATCGAAATTGAAGCCGAACGCCGGATGATAGTCAATCGCTTCCAGTGCGCGTTTCGCGGTGCAGATATCGTAGGCGATCTCGGTGGGATGGACTTCGAGGGCAAACTTGATCCCGAGTTTCTGATACTCGTCAAGAATCGGTTTGAACATCCTGGCAAAGTACTTGAAGCCGTTATCGATGTCCTGGGGGCCGACCGGCGGGAAGCTGTAGAACAGATGCCAGATCGAACTGCCGGTGAAACCGTTGACGACCGTGACGCCCATATTTTTGGCGGCTTTCGCGGCGGCGAGCATGGATTTGACGCCCCATTTGCGCTGTTCCTCGCTTTTGCCCTTCAGTTCGGCAGGCGCGAACCCGTCGCTGCGACCGTCGTTGTTCGGGTCACAGATGAGCTGACCGGCCAGATGATTGGAAATTGCCCAGCAACCGAGATTGTATTTTTTGAGCAGAGCGAGCTTTGCGCTGCAGTACTTTTTGCTCATCGCCGCTTCAAAAACGTCGAAGTGGTCGCCCCAGCATGCCAGCTCCAGCCCGTCATACCCGAAATTCTGCATCTTGCGGCAGACATCTTCCAGCGTAAGGTCGGCCCACTGGCCCGTAAAGATGGTTACTTTTCTTCCCATGACATCACCTCACGATGCGGGTCCACTTCTCCGTGCCGTTCGAGTTGGCGACAATGGCCTCCAGGAAACGCATTTCCGCCACACCGTCGGAGACGGACGGATAATCCCCTGGCTGTCCCGTGCGGATCGACTCCGCGAACATCTTGTAGATGTTGGCAAAAGCCTCGATGAAGCCCTCCGGATGCCCGGCAGGCAGACGCGAATTCCGCGCTGCCGCCTCGCCCGTGCCTGGCCAGCCACGGCGAAGCACCTGGATCGGCGCGTCGTTCGAGCGGATGATCAGGTTCTCGGGCTCCTGTTCCTGCCATTCCAGCGCTGCCTTGTCGCCATAGATCTTGAGGATGAAATTGTTCTCCTCGCCCGTGGCGACTTCGCTGGCGAAGATGACGCCGCGCGCCCCGCCGTCGAACCGAAGCAGCACGCTGCCGTCGTCGTCCAGTTTGCGCCCCGGGACAAAAGTCGCCAGTTCCGCGCTGACCTCCAGAATCGGCATGCCCGTCACGAATTCGATCAGATTCTGGGCGTGCGTGCCGATGTCCGCCATGCATCCCGAAATCCCCGCCTGCTTCGGGTCCACCCGCCATGCCGCCTGTTTGCCCGCGTTCGGGGCAGCCAGCCAGCCCAGCGAATACTCCACATTGACCTTGCGGATGGCGCCCAGCACACCCTCGGCAATCAGCTGACGCGCCTGACGGACCATCGGAAAGCCCGTGTAATTGTGCATCAGGCAGAACTGCCTGCCTGTCTTCTTCACCAGGGCCTCCAGTTCCAGCGCCTCGGCAGAACTCATCGCCAGCGGCTTCTCGCAGAGCACGTGGAATCCCGCCTCCAGAAAAGCCTTCGCGATTGCGAAATGGGCGAAATTGGGCGTGCAAACCGTGACGAAATCGATTCGCTGCTCTTCCGGCAACGCCTTTTCCGCCTCAATCATCGCCTGATAGTCCGCATAGCCTCGGCTTGGGTCCAGGTAAAGCCCCTCCGCAAAGGCGCGGGACTTTTCGGGGTCTCGCCCGAAAACACCGCTTACCAGTTCAATCTGGCCATCCAGACGTGCCGCGATCCGATGCACCTCTCCGATGAATGCACCAGGGCCGCCTCCGACCATTCCCATCCTGATTTTCCGTTTCATCTTCGCTTTCTCCTTGTACGTTTGCAACCGCCAGGATTCAGGCTTTCAGCATCGCATTGAGGATGTAGAAGTTCAACTCCTCGTAGTCGCGTTCCGCAGTCAGCTGCTCAATCTTGCCGTCGTCAAGCGAGCGGGAGATATCCAGCAGCTTCAGGAAAATCTTCCGGCTGTATTCGAGGTGCTTCATGTCCACGCCCTCCTTCTGCGTCCGCATGACCTTGACGTCCAGTCCGACCCATTCGCCGTTGTTGCCGAATCCATGCCTGTCAAGCACGCGCACCTGGTTCAGCGCGCGCCTCGGATCGACGGCGCCAAAGGTCAGGTCCTGGTCGAACTTCAGGCCGTTCTGGTCATTGAGATGCACGCTCCACAGTTTCTTGTGCGCCAGGGCGAAGCCCATTTCATCGGACGGGGAGAGATTCGCGAGCAGCGCGTGCGCGGTCTCGATCAGGCAGCCCACCCTGTCAGGAGCGTTGGTCATCAGACCCATCGCAATGGCGTGTCCAATCGTCGGAATGTAGGTATGGTCCATCGGCTCGTTCGGCTTCGATTCAATCATGATCCGAATGTTTTTGTCATAGTCAAGCATAATCTGCAAGGCTTCGCCGATTCTTTCGGTGGCGGTCACGGGGTCCTTCGCCTCCCGGATGTAGGTGCCTTCACGCGCCAGCCATAGGACTATATTACGGGTTCCAAGCGCGTTGGCGATGTCAATCGTCCGCTTCGTCCGTTCAATCGCGTACTTGCGGCATTCGGGGCAGTTGTTCGTGTAGCCGCCGTCAATGGTCTGCGGCGCAAACCACATTCGCGGCGCAACGAATTCCGCCGTCAGCCCATGGTCGTCCAGAACCTTTTTGAGTTCGGACGCCTCCTTGACGATTTCCGCAGGAGAGAGCTTCGCCATGGCTGGCACTGCGTCGTCGTCATGGAATTGCACCCCGTCAAAGCCCATTTTCTTGTAGGCCTCGAGTTTCTGGTTGAACGGAATGGTGCGGCGCACTTCTGGTCCGAACGGGTCGGCTCCTTCATGAATGTTCCACGGTCCAAATGAAAAACGGAATGTTCCCTGCATGTTCGACTCTCCTTTTTTTTGACTGGGGCGTTGAAGATATCCGATGTGGTCCAAAACAGGGTTCATCGTGGACCACGCCAGATATCCGACTGCTTTAAATATACCCCATGCAAAATAAAAAACCTTGACTATCTTACGATTTACTAGCACTATCTTACGATTTATTTTGCAGGAGCGCCAAAAAGCGGGCCGACGCTTGCAAAAAACAGGGGGGCAGGTAAATTAACCCCTCGTCATGCAATTGCCCGCGTTGGGGAATTGCCCCCTGTCAAAGAGGAGGATGCCATGCAGACCGTCATCGCCAACCGGGCGGATTTTTTCCCTGAAGTAGGCTGCCCCATCGCACTCCGTACCATTCGGGGCGACCAGCCGCTTCAGCACGAAGGGGACCTGACCGACATTCGCCATACGCACGATTTCTCCGAGCTTATCATCATCACGGCGGGGGGCGGCACCCACTGGATCAACGGCGTAACCTACCCAGTCACCGGCGGCGACATTTTCCTTATCCAGGGCAATACCGAACACTATTTCACCTCCCGCCACAATCTCGGCATGTTCAACATCATGTTCGACGACTCCTACCTGAAGGAACATCTGCGCAGTCTCCGCTCTCTTTCCGGCTTCAATGCGTTCTTTCTTTTTGAGCCGACCTACCGGCGCTTTCACAAATTCAAGAGCCATCTGCATATTTCCCCAGAGAAGATGCGCCCTCTGATAGCCGAATTGCAGCAGATGCTCAACGAGGCGAAGTCAAGGCCGCCAGGCTATGACCTCATTCTGCTCGCGAAGGCCCTGGAGGTCTTCGTGTTCATCTCGCGCGAATACACCAGAAACAGCAACCCGATGGCACGTTCTCTGTGCCAGCTCGGCGAACTCACCAGCCTGCTCGAAAAGCGCTACAAGGAACACTGGACAATCGCGAAAATATCCCGAATTGCCGCAATGGCCCCCAGCACCCTGCTTCCCGTGTTCAAGAAAGTCATGGGCTTTTCCCCCATTGACTATCTGCTCCATGTCCGCCTCGCCAAGGCGGCGGAGATGCTGCTCAAAACCCAGAATGCCATTTCCCAGGTCGCCTCCGACTGCGGGTTCAACGATTCCAACTACTTTTCACGCCAGTTTCGAAAAAGCTACGGCCTTTCTCCACGTGATTACCGAAATGGCTGACGCCTAACCCGACTTTCGGGCTTCTTGCAATATCAAGGGGAATTGCACACTTCAGTGTCCTAACCCATCCAGATATGCTGGAACGGGCACGCCGGATTTTCCCATCAAACATTGACTGCAACTAAAGTGTATCATTCCCTTCTTTTTTGTCCCCAGAACACTTGACAACCATAAAACTGGATGTATGGTACTACCAGATTCTCATCAAGGAGGCTTGGCCATGCTACGTCCAATCATGCGGAAGAACACAGTTGAAATCGCCATTGACTGCATTGGCGACTACATCATCAACAACCTGCGCGAAGGGGATGTTCTTCCTGGCGAGCGTGAAATCGCCGAAAGGCTTAAAATCAGCCGGAACATCACCAGAGAGGCGCTCCAGCATTATCGGACTTTGGGCATCATCGAGTCAAAGCCCAAAGTCGGCGCCACCATTGCACGGCTGATGCCGGAAAAGGCGTTCAACGGGTATTTCCCCTTTCTTGCCCTCATGGAGCACTCGTTCCTGGATTTGGCCCAACTGCGGCTCATGCTGGAGTTGGGCTGCGCCGAGTTGGCGGTGAAAAGGGCGACCAGGGAGGACATCGCCGGACTGCACGCGCTATGCGAAAAGATTCAACTCCAATTCCAGGAGGCGAAAGGGGGAAATGCCGATGCGTACCGTGAATTGTTCGAGCGGGACTTTGAATTCCATTCCAGGTTCATGCGCCTCTCGGGGAACGCTTTGATTGATTCCCTGATACCGCTCTCCGTCAAATTCTTCTCCACTCTCCTGCGCTCCCAATCCCCAGGGAAAACGCTGGTGGGGCGCATTATCGGCTACCAGGAGCATTTCAGCATGGTCGATGCGCTCTTGCACAAGGATTTGGATGCCTTGCAAGGACTCATCCGCTCCCATATCAATGCCTACCTCAAGGCAAAGAACAACGTAGCCATCCAGCCCCCGCGCCTGCTTTGACGTGCGTAGCCTCAGATTTGCCACAAGTACACGACGCGCCAGGCGTGAGCCCCCAACCTGCCCGCGAGGCCTTTAGGCCTCTCGGATTGAAGGACTGGGGTTCTGAATGGATGCGAAACAGCGAGAAAAACACACTTTCCCGAAAGGAGTTCAGCACAACATGAGTTTGGTGAAAAACGTGAATGACATTCGTCTGGGCATCCTGGGGATGACCGAGGGCAACGGCCACCCCTACTCCTGGAGCGCCATGTTCAACCGCTACAACGTGGAGGCGATGACCAAGGAGTGCCCCTTCCCCGCAATCCCGACTTACCTGAACAAAGAGAAATGGGAGGACATCGGCATTCCGGGCGCCCGCGTCGAGATGGTGTGCTGCGACAGACGCTCCGACGCAGAGCATGTCTCCAAACTCTCCCTGGTGCCCGTCGTGGCGGAGCGCCCCGAGGAGATGATTGGCCATGTGGACGCCGTGATCATCGCCACTGACGTCGGCGGCGAGCATGTACGGCGGGCCAAGCCGTTCATTGAGGCGGGGATTCCGCTCTTCATTGACAAGCCTCTGTGCGATAATCGGGATGACCTGGAATGGTTCAGGCAGCAGGTCGCCAATGGCGCTAGACTCTGTTCCTCATCCTCCATGAAATACTGCAAGGAACTCCAGCCATATCTGCGGGGCAACTACCATGAAATCGGCGACCTGCGCTTTCTGACCCTCGGCATGGCCAAGAAATGGGAGACCTACGGCATTCACGCCCTGGAGACCGTCTTCGCCCTGACGGGGCCAGGCTTCACCAGCGTGCGCAACGTGGGAAAAGACGGGCGCAACATCGTCCATCTCACTCATCGGTCGGGCTTTGACGTGGTGATAGGCAACATCTACGACATCTGCACAGGCGGGCTGGTGACACTGTGCGGCAACAAGGGCTCGCTGACCATCCGCATCCAGGACTCCTACACCGCGTTCCGCACCCAACTGGTCAAGTTCGTGGAGTACCTGCGCACCGGACAGCCGCCGCACCCCTTCTCCGACACGGTGGAACTGATGCAGTTGGTCATCGGGGGATTGGAAAGCCGCCGTCAAGGCGGATGCGAGATTCCCATTGAATAGCGTTCTCAAGAACAGGAAAAGGAACGGAAATGAACGTCATCGACTCCTTTCGTCTGAACGGCAGAACAGCCATTGTCACGGGCGGCGCGGGCCGCTACGGCAAGCAAATCGTCGAGGCTCTGGGGGAGGCGGGCGCCACGGTGTTCATCGCCTCCCGCAATCTGGAACACTGCCAGGCGCAGGCCGCCGTCTTTGCGGAGCGCGGGCTGGATGTGCGCGCGCTCCCGCTGAACCTGGAGCAGCGCGAGTCCATTGACAAACTCGTCGCCGGTGTGCTGGCGCAAACGGGTCGGGTGGACGTGCTGGTCAACAACGCCGTGGCCCGCAGCGCCTGCAGTGGCTGGCTGCAGGACCTGGAGAACTACGACCGAAGCCTCCACGTGAACGCATCCGCCACCTTCTACATCACCGCCGTCGTGGCGGAGCAGATGAAGAAGGCCAAGGCCGGCTCCATCATCAACATCGGCTCGTTCATGGGGCTGGTCGGTCCCGAATTCGCCAACTACGCGGGAACCGACATGGGCAAGAATCCCTCTCCCATCTATTTTTACGAGAAGGGGGGGATGGTCAACTTCACCCGCTGGGCCGCCAGCGTCCTCGGCCCGTACAGCATCCGCGTCAACGCCATTCATCCCGGCGGGCTGATGGAACCCACCTTGCCGGAACGTTTTGTGCGCCAGTACTCGGAGCGTACCCAGTTGGGACGCCTGGCCAACCAGACCGACCTGAAGGGCGTCATTGTCTTCCTGGCCTCCGACGCCTCAGCCTATCTGACGGGGACGAACATCCCCGTGGACGGCGGCATGACCGCGAAATGAGCAGGGAGGAATAGATGTCCATGGCCTCCTCAAAACTCATCCTCGGCACAGTTCAGTTTGGCTTGCGCTACGGCATTGCCAACTCCCACGGGCAACCTACCCAGGCTGAGGTCAACGCCATCCTTGCTGCCGCCGCAGAGGGAGGAATCCGAATGCTTGACACCGCCGCCGCATACGGCGAAAGCGAGACGGTGCTGGGGCGCGCCCTGCAAGCCACTGGCTTGACCGACACCATGCAGGTGGTCAGCAAAGTCGCCGTCATGTCCCCAGGCATGACCTGGGAGGACGCCCGCGCCCATATCCGCGACTCCCTGGAGCGTTCCCTCCTCAATCTGCGGCTGGACAGTCTCTACGCACTGCTCTTCCACCGCGAAGCCGACTTCCGTTTCATCACCGTTTTGGAGGAGTTGCGCCAGGAGGGAAAACTCCAATGCGCAGGCTGCTCGCTCGACGGATATGTGCCGGACGGGATTGAACGAGCCACTGCCGTTCAGGTCCCCGGCAACGTCCTGGACCGCCGTTTCCTCGCCTTCACCCGTGAGGCTCATGGCCGCGGCACCAAGGTCTTCGACCGCAGTGTCTATCTGCAGGGGATGCTGCTCATGCCCCTGGAGAAGATTCCCGCCTATCTTCAGGAACTGGTCCCCTATCGGCTGCAGTTGGAGTCGCTGGCGGGCAAACTGGCCATTCCCGCGGCGGAACTCTACATGCGCTACCTTCTTTCCATCCCGGAAATCGATGGCGTGCTGACGGGTGTGGATACCGTCGGGCAACTCAAGACCAACATGGAGATTGCGCGCAAAGGCGCCTTGCCCGCCGAGGTCGTGGGACGTATCCACGCCATGGTGCCGGAACTGCCGGAACGGCTGCTCCGCCCCTGCAAATGGCAGACCGCATGAAGTGAAATCTCAACAAAGGAGTCCCTGATATGATTCAACCCCGCCCCAGCCGCATTCTGAATAAACTGCGCGCCGGCCAGAAGGCCATCACCTACAAACTCAATCTCTCCTGCCCCCGCGGCGCGGAGATAGCCGCACTCACGGGATTCGACGGCATCTGGATTTGCCGTGAGCATGTCCCGACCGACTACTCCACCATGGAAGCGCAAATCATGGCCGCCAAGATTCACGATTGCGACTGCCTGGTGCGTGTCCCCAAAGGCTGCTACAGCAATTACATTCAGCCGCTGGAGACCGATGCCGCCGGCATCATCATCCCGCATCTGATGAGCCTGGAGGAGGCCAAATACATTTCGCACACAGTTCGTTTCCAGCCGGTTGGCCGCCGTCCCGTGGATGGCGGCAACGCCGATGGGCTTTACTGCCTGCTGGGCTTCACCGACTACATCAAGTTCATGAACGAGAATCGGATGATCATCGTGCAGATTGAAGACCCCGAACCGCTGTCGGAGTTGGACAAAATCTGCCAGGTTCCCGGCATTGACATGATATTTTTCGGCCCTGGCGATTTCAGCCACGCCATCGGACGTCCAGGGGAGTACAACCATCCTGAAGTCGCCCGGGTGCGCAAACTCGTGGTGGAGACGGCGCATCGGCACGGCAAATTCGCCGGCACCGTCAGTGTCCCCTCGCTGGCCGACTGCTTTGCGGAAGGCTACGATATGGTCAATGGCGGCAGTGATGTGGGCGCACTGACCAGCCACTGCCTGGATGTCATGAAGAAATTCCAGACCATTCAGGGATAACCAATCGCATCCATTCAGAACCCCAGGCAATTTCAATCCGCGCGGGCTGAAGACCACGCGGGCAGGTTGGGGACTCACGCCTTGCACGTCGGGCTCAAGTGGCAAATCTGAAGTTGCGCTCGGCAAGACCGCCGGGGGACTGGATAGACACCCTGAATCAAGTTCCTAGTTGAGCCAGCAACTGCGCCACCGTCTCGCCAGTGGGAGGCACCCGCCAATTCGGCGCAATCTCCGCCAGGGGTTCCAGGACAAAACGACGCCTCCGCATCCGGGGATGAGGCACCACCAGGGCGGGCAGTTCCAGGCTTGTCTCATCCAGCAGCAGAATATCCAAATCCAAAGGGCGGCTGGCACGGCTGTCATGTTCGGCGGGACGCCCCATCCGTCGCTCTATCCCCTGGGTCAAAGCCAATAAATCCAGCGGCGTGCCCGTCCACTCTCCCACCAGGGCTGTATTGAGAAAATCAGGTGTGCCTGGATGGCATCCCTCCGCGACCGTGACAATAGGACGCGCCAGGCGAATCCGCGACACACCGCCGTCGCGCAGCAACTCCACCGCCTTGGCAAAGACGGCGGAAACCTCCCCCTGATTTCCGCCTAAGGCAATGGCAATGCGCATGCTCGCTTGGGATTATTCCATCAAGGATGGAATCAATTGAGGATCGGCCTCCTTCTGGAGGTCCTCCGCAAACTGACGGGCCAGACGGCTCTTCTTCTGCTGGAGCAGACGCTCGTGGGCCTTGTCGCGTTCCTCCTTGGCAGCATCGCCCTGGGGAACTGTCCGACTCGCCAGATACACCAGATTGTAGCCGGTGTAACTGCGCTGCGGCGCGATGACCGTCTTGTCCTCCGCCTGCGCCAGCGCCTTGAACAGCCCCTGGTTGTCACGGATATGCAATGTTCCTGTGTCATGCGCGGCGGATGCCGTGAGTTCTTTCTCCAGTTCTTTGAACACCTGCTTGTCGCCGGCTGCCTTGGACAGTTCCTCGCCGGCCTTAAGTGCGGTGTTGATGCGGGTCTGTTCCGCCGTGGCATCCTCCAGAGCCTTCTTCGTGGCGACACTGCGCTTATAGACATTGCGGAGAGCGGCCTTGACATCCGCCGGCTCGGCGATGTAGGCGGCCTTGCGCTCAGCCAGGCAGAGCACATACGACGCCTCGTCCCCATTCACGGCGTCCGTGTAGGGCTCTTCGGGGGTGGCCGAAAACACGGCGGACATGACGGCACGGTCATGGGCCAGGCCACGCGAGGCGTAGTTGTTCTGGACAGTCAGCGGATGCTCGCTGAATTTGCCCTTGGTGCTTTCCGCATGGGTCTTCAGCAGGCCAGTTTTGTTTTCGACCTGGTGCCCGGCGTCGTTCCAGGCGGTACGCACCTTGCGGGCGAGGTTCTCCGCCGCCTCCTGGGCCAGTCTGCGGGCGGCCTCGCGCTTGAGTTCGGGCACCAGTGCCTCACGGACATCCGCCAAAGTGCGCGGCGCCTGCTTCTCCAGCAACTTGAAGAACATCTTTCCATCCGCCGTATCCAGAACAGGGGAGACCTGGTTGGCCTGCATTTTCTCGATTTGAGTGCGCACGGCCTCGGGGAGGGAGGAGAGATTGACCAGGCCGGTCTCTCCGCCTTTGGAGGCGGTGCCGGTGTCCTCGGAATACTCCTTCACCACGGCGGCCAGTTCCGTGCCGCCGGTCAGTTTGGCGTAGGCCTCGTCTATCTTCTTCTGGGCGGCGGCCTTGGCCGCCTCGTCCGCATCCGCAGCCACCTTGACGACGACCTGCGAGAGGTTGACCTTGACCTGCTCGTATTCGCTCTTGCGCGCATCAAAGCCCTTCTGGATTTCGGCCTCCGTCAGAGTGACCTCCGCCTCAAAGTCGGCTGGTGTGAAGGTGACCGCCGCAAAGGCGCGCTGCTCGGCACGGTAGAAGGGGAAGACATACTCCCGCAGTTTCTCGGAATATTCCGTGATGGACGCCTGCTTCTGCTCTTCGGTCAGACTCTTGTCTGCCTGGATCTCCTCGGCCTTCCTGCGTCCCAAATCCCAGGAACTGGTGGTGCCTTCGGCATACGGCTTGTAGGGGGCGACCTCCTGGTCATAGAACCCCAGCGCCTTTTCGTCAATCAGCATCGTGGAGATTTTCTTGGAGAGATTGTCATCCAACTTTTCGGGCAATGTGCCATCCTTGAGTTCGGCGAGCAGGGCAATGGAGAATCCGCCGCCGTCCGCCACCACGTCAGTAAAGGCGGCAGGCTTGTCCAGCGAGCGGATTTGATTGGCCAGGGCGGCATGGCTGCCCTTGAGGCCAGGAATCTCGTTCCCCTCGCCAAGGAAGCCAGCCTTGGTGACGGTCGCTCCAGCAGCAGTGGCCAGAGACGCGAACTTCTCCTCGGCTGCCGCAGGCTCCAACCCCGCCAGGGCCTTGGTCAACTCCCCACGCAATTTGCCAAGGCTGTCCCGCAGATAGGCGCGCATTTTGTTATTGCGCAACTGCAAACGAATGGAGGATTTCACGTTGTCAAGCGTCTTGTCCTTGTAGAACCTGTCCTTGTTGGACTCAAAATGCTTCTTGACCTCCTCGTCCGTCACTGTGGCGGCGGTTTTCAGTTCGGCTGGCGCGTCAGGCTTGCCCGCGGACGCCACGGCGGCGGGCACGGTGATGGAGGCGACGACAGCACGGCGCTCCTTCCCCAGCGGAATCTCCGCCTTGCGGGTGTCGAAGAACGCCTGTATCTCGGCCGCGGTCGGGGCGGCGGCCTTCTCGGTATCCAGGGAAACCTCCGAGTAGGAGACCTTATACCGCGTGACCTCCGCATCGACTTCGGCGTCACTGACGGCGGCGCTGGCGGTCGCCTGCTCCTGCATCCGCTCAATGGCGATGTTGTGCCGGATGAGTTCGTCAAAATCCTTGGCGTTCAAACCATTGTTGCGCAGGAAGCCGTTTTTGAAATTGGTGAAATTCTCCACCGAAAAATTGCCTTTGTCATCCTTGAGCCAGGCCAGTTTGGCGATGGTGTCGGCCACCTCCTGGTCAGTCACCTGTTTGATCAGCCCAAGTTTGCCCGCCTTCATGACCTGGATGATGCGCTGGACGGTGACCTGGTTCCACAGTTTGTCACCGTATTGAGAAGGCAGATAATTCGTGCGAATCGCAAAGGCGACATTCGTCTCGTTGCGCATCTTCATGAAGTCGTCCACGTAGATTTTCTTGCCGAAGATGCGACCGATGTTGTTGGTGGCCCCGCCACCGCGGCAACCGCCCGCTCCGTCCGGCGTGACAAAAATCACGAACATGAAGGCGATGATGATGCCCAGCACGATGTAGGTCACCCGTCCGTGCTTTTCCACATACTTGTTGAACCTGGAAATGATCATTGGCTGTTCCTTGTGTCCGATGGATGAATGTCAAATCTATTTGTTCAGAGGGGCGGACGAAATGGCGGCCCGAAGGGCGGAAACCGCCTCTTTCACTGGAGTCTTCGGGTTGAAGACGCTGCTCCCCGCAACCAGAATGTCCGCGCCGGCCGCCGTGACCTGCCCCGCATTGACGGCCTTGATGCCGCCGTCAACCTCAATGTGAAGAGGATGCTTGTGCTCTTCCGCCCATTGCTTCAGGGCCACCACCTTCGGCAACTGGGAGGCCATGTAGGACTGCCCCCCAAAACCAGGCTCCACGGTCATGACCAGGGCCAGCTCGACCATCGGCAAATAGGGGAACAGGCTCTCCACTGGAGTGCCTGGACGCAATGTGATGCCCGCCGTGCATCCCAGGCCATGAATGGTCTCGATGAGTTCCGCCATGTTCCCCTCGCTCTCCACATGAATGGTCAGGTGGTCCGCACCAGCCTTCGCAAAGGTCTCCAGATATTTCGCGGGACGGGAAATCATCAGATGCACGTCAAACAGCATCTGGCTGCCTCCACGCAGCGACTGGACGATGGCGGGCCCCATCGACAGGTTAGGCACGAAATGCCCGTCCATGATGTCAATATGAAGGATTTCCGCACCTGCCGCCGCAGCCTGGGCGACCTGCTCGCCCAGACGGGCGAAGTCAGCCGCCAGAATCGAAGGGGCCAAATAGGCGTCCCTGCCGCCTTTTACCGTCCACTCCGCCAAATCTTTTCCATGATGTTCACTGTTCATGGATTACTCCGCTGATTATGCAAAAGGACGGACACAGGTGAACCCATGTCCGTCCCTTGGGAGACGTAAAAAAATAAAGGAAACAGTTTCAGGTTGATTTTGATGGGATATTCCCATGGTCCGAAAGGTGCGTATGCACATACGCGACTGAACAGAGCATGGGACTATCACCCAAAAGGAACTGAAAATGTGAACATTATTTTTTTACGACTCCTTGCGCTCCAGTTTCCGGGTGTGTCCCGTCCCTGATTCACTCAGGCCTTGGTGATGCGACCCGAACGGATACAGGCTGTGCAGACCTTCAGCGTCTTCACTGTGCCATTCTCCGTCTTGACCTTCACAGTCTGGATATTGGGACGGAACTTGCGCTTCGTGTTCTTCACGACGTGCATGCCGATACCGCCCTTCTTCTTGGCCAAACCTCTGCGGGTAATGTGGCCGCCTACTGTCGGCCCCTTGCCGCAAACATCACAGACTCTGCTCATTGCTCTACCTCTGGTTATTTCTATCTCAACAAATGATTTCAAAAAAATTGGTGGGACGGCCGGGACTCGAACCCGGGACCACCGCATTAAAAGTGCGATGCTACTACCGACTGAGCTACCGTCCCACCGAAAGGATGCTTTTCAGCGTACCCAATTAATATACACCACTTTTTCCCATGCGCAAGTGTCTTTCCCCGCTTTTTCGCCATTTTCCTTTGCAAAGGATGTTTTTCGCGCTTATATTACTGTGTCGTCAAAGGAAGCCGCTTCACAACCATCAGGAGAAAATACAAAAAAAGTGACCAGCCAACTTGCAAAACTCCGCAGACGCATTATCTTAATAGCCAAGTTGCCAGTGTAGCTCAGCGGTAGAGCATCGCATTCGTAATGCGGCGGTCATCGGTTCAAATCCGATCTCTGGCTCCATTCTGGCCCACTGCGGATTGTTCTGATTTGCAGTGGGCTTTTTTTGCAGGGTTGTTCCGCCCCCTCTAAAACAACTTTCAATCATGCCCTCGCCTACCCTCGACATCCCGCAACTCCCCTGCTCCATGCCAGAAGACTGGCAGGCCGCCGTGGCTCCGTTTCTGGCTCCTGCGGATATGGATTGGCTCAACCAGAACCTGGTGGCCGAATACCAGAGCGGCGCCACGGTTTATCCGCCTGCTCCCTGCGTTTTCGCGGCGCTCAGATACACCCCGTATGAACGGGTAAGGGCTGTCTGGCTGGGGCAGGACCCCTACCATGAGGATGGACAGGC
>JAFRLP010000227.1 GCA_017431185.1 Victivallales bacterium
AGTGGAGTAGTAGCGGTCGTAGGAGTCGGGGAGCACAGTCAGCACAGTGTGCCCCGGTCCCAGTTCGCGCGCCAGCATCATGGCGCAGGCGACGTTTGTGCCGCTGGAAATGCCAGCGGGAAGTCCCTCCTTCAAGGCTAGGTCTCGGGCCATCGACAGGGCGACATCGTCTGTGATGATGCGAATGCCGCTGATGAGCGACTGGTCAAGGTTGGCGGGAATGAAGCCGTCTCCAATGCCTTGCTGGGAGATGGGAGCCGATGGCTCCGCCAGCCAGGATGGCGGCGTTTTCGGGCTCGGCTGCCACGATTTTGATGTCAGGGAAGCGTGTCCGAAGCGCCTTGCCGATTCCGGAAAGGGTGCCGCCGGTGCCGAAGCCCGCGCAGAAGGCGTCCGCTTTTTGTGTTCCCAATTGTTCCAGGATTTCCTGTCCCGTGCGCTCAAAATGGACGGCGGGGTTATGGGGATTCTCGAATTGCTGCGGCACAAATCCGCCAGGGATGGTTCTTTGGAGTTCGTGAGCCAGTTTTAGGCATCGCTCCATGCACTCACCGATATTGCCTTCGTCATGGACGAGCCGGATTTCCGCGCCATAGAGCCGCATCAGCTTGGTGCGTTCCTCGCTCACCGAATCTGGCATGACGATGATGCAGCGGTAGTGCATCTGGCTGCAAACCAGCGCCAGGCCGATGCCCTGATTGCCGCTGGTGGGTTCGATGATGACGGCCCCGGGGCCGATGAGACCCTCCTCACGGGCGCGTTCGAGCATGTTCAAGGCTGTGCGTGTCTTGATGCTGCCGCCAACGTTCAATCCCTCCACCTTGACCAGAATCTCAGCGCAGTCCGCTGTCGGAATGCTGTGCAGACGCACCAGTGGCGTGTTGCCGACCGCTTCCAGAATTGAATTGAGAATGCCAGTTTTCATCTTGTTGCCTTAGTCGGTGCGTCATTCGCTAACTGAACAGCGCCTCGACGTAGTTATTCACATCAAAGGGCTGCAAGTCGCCAGGCTGTTCACCCAAGCCCACGAACCGGACAGGATAGCCCAATTCGCGGCGGATGGCCACCGCGACTCCGCCCTTGCCCGTGCCGTCCAATTTGGTGAGGATGAGACCGGTGATGGTGAAGAGCCTGCCGAATTCGCGGGCCTGAATCAGGGCATTGGAGCCGGTGGAGGCATCCACCGTCAGCCAGATTTCGTGCGGGGCCTCGGGATTGGCCTTGGCGATGACCCGCTTGACCTTGGACAGTTCGTCCATCAGGTCTTTGCGGGTATGCTGCCGTCCAGCGGTGTCGATGAGAAGGTAGTCAGCCTGCCTTTGTGTGGCGGACTTCACGGCGTCAAAGGCGACGGCAGCCGCGTCTCCGCCGTGTTTTCCCGCCACCACGGGTACGTTCAGGCGGCTGCCCCAGATGACCAGCTGCTCAATGCCCGCCGCCCGGAAGGTGTCGCCGGCCGCGAGTACCACCTTTTTGCCCTGTTGCTGGAAATGATGGGCGAGTTTTGCCGTGGTGGTGGTCTTGCCGCTGCCGTTGACTCCGACCATCATGATGACCGTCGGCCCTGTCGTCGCCTGATGGAGCGGCGGAACCTCCGCCGTGTTCAGGATGGCGAGAAGCTTTTCGCGTCCCACCCGCATGATGTCATCTTCGGTGGCGATGAGTCCGCGCTCATAGTGGTCGCGGATTTCCTTGACCAGTTCCTGGCTGACGGTGACTCCGAGGTCGGTGGCGATGAGTGCTGCCTCCAGCCTGGCGTAATTCTCCTCCGTCCAGGCGGTCGCGCCACCGAACAGAGTGGCGAAACTGCGGCGAAGGGTGGTGGTGGTTCGTTCCAGGCCACGTTTGAAGAAGTCGAAAAGTGAACCCATGATGACAACCAGTTCAAGGGGTGTTTTCGGTGGCGGGAGAGTCGTTTTCCGTTGGGGGGACGGTCTCCTGGCGGGCGGATTTGGCCAGGTTGCGGCGAATCTTGTCAAGCACGCCATTGATGAACTTGGGCGAATCCGCCTGACCGAATTCCTTGGCTAGCTCAACGGCCTCATTGATGGCAATGGCCGGCGTGACCCCCTTGGGGGAGGCCGTCACTTCGTAGGCTCCCATGCGCAGGATGGCACGGTCGGTCATGGGCATGCGCTCCAGAGTCCAGTTCATGGCCGCCTCGGAAATCAGCTTGTCCAAAGCCTCCCGCCGTGCCATGGTCTCCTGGATGAGCTGTGATGCGTATCCCCAGGCTGCATTGACCTCTTCGCCGCGGTTGACGGTCGTTTCACTCTGCTCATATTCCGGCGGCTCGTCCTCCTCCGTTGCACTGAGGATGAGCAGCAGGCGGAAGAGTTCCGCCTCCTCCTCCGTGCAGGTCCACGTGTTTTTCAGGTCGGCAGAGTAGAGGAACTGCGTGGCGAGTGTGCGCGACAGATGCCGTCTGCGCTGGAAAGTCAATTCCGCGCCGCTGTCGCGATGCGGTGTGGTGTCGCCGTTCATCACTTGTTTCCTTTGGGAATCTGTCTGAGGACATTGACCATCTCGATGGCGGATTCGGCGGCTGCCGCGCCCCGGTTGCCCTCTTTGCTGCCCGAACGTTCGACCGCCTGTTCGAGATTCTCCGTGGTGACCACGGCGTAGATGGCGGGCACTCCCGTGCCCATGGAGATGCTGGCCAAGCCCTTGGACACCTCGGCATTGACGTAGTTCGCATGTGCAGTATGCCCTTGGATGACGCAGCCCAGGCCAATCACCGCGTCCACACGCCCAGACTCCGCAAACTTCTTGGCGACCACGGGAATCTCGAAGGAACCGGGCACCCAGGCCACCTCAATGTCCTTGGCGGCCACCTCGTGACGCAGCAGCGTGTCAATCGCGCCATCCAGGAGTTTGCTGACGAAGAAGCTGTTGAAGCGCGCGCAGACGATGGCGAATCTGCATCCCTTGCCGTTGAGCATTCCCTCGTAGGTTTTGATGTTGCCGGTCATTCCTGTGTCTCCTTTGGTGATGAAAGAAGGTGTTGGTCAAAGCAGGTGTTCCATGCGGTCGCGCTTGGTCTCCATGTATGTCTTGTCCTGCGGGTGGACAGGCATGATCAGAGGTTCGCGACGGACGATGCGAAGTCCGTGACCCTCAAGCCCCACCAGTTTCTTGGGGTTGTTGGTGAGCAGCACGATGCTTTCCACGCCCAGGCTGCGGAGGATTTGCGCGCCGATGCCGTATTCACGCAGGTCTGGCGCGAAGCCAAGCTGCACATTGGCGTCAACGGTGTCCAGTCCGTGCTCCTGGAGGTGGTAGGCGTGGAGTTTGTTGGCCAGGCCGATGCCACGCCCTTCCTGCCGCATATAGACGATGACGCCGGAGCCGTTGGCGACAATGCGCTGCATCGCCGCATCCAACTGTTCGCCGCAGTCGCACCGGAGGGAGTGGAACACATCGCCGGTGAGGCATTCGCTGTGGACGCGGGTGAGCACCTCCTGCTTTCCGGAGATGTCGCCATAGACCAGAGCCAGATGTTCCCGACCATCGTTCTTTGCCTGGAAGCAGTGCAGGGTGAAGTCCCCATAGCGGGTGGGGAGGGCGACGGTCTCCGTCAGTTCCACCAGGCTTTCCGTGCGCCTGCGGAATTCAATGAGGTCCGCGATGCAGCCGAATTTCAGTCCCCAATGGCGGGCGAAAACCTCCAGGTCATCATAGCGTGCCATTTCACCATTGTCCTTGATGATCTCGCAGCACAGGCCACAGGGCAGTTTGCCGGCCAGGCGCATCAGGTCAACGGTTGCCTCGGTGTGGCCTGCCCTGACCAGCACCCCGCCTTCGCGGGCGATGAGCGGGAACAGATGACCTGGCGCGTGAAAACTCTCGGGGGTGGATTTGGGGTCGGCCAGTTTGCGGGCGGTGACGGCACGGTCGGAGGCGGATACCCCCGTCGTTGTTCCTTCTGCGGCGTCAACGCTGACGGTGAAGCAGGTGCCCAGCGGGTCGGAGTTATGGGTCATCTCATGCAGACCCAATTCAATGGCGCGTTGCCGTGAGAGTGGTGCGCATAGAATCCCCTTGGCATGGGTGACGATGAAATTGATCGCCTCGGTCGAAGCATCCTCCGCCGGCATGATGAGGTCACCCTCGTTTTCCCGATCGCGGGCATCGGTCAGCACAATCATCTGACCTTTGGCCAATTCGGCGATAACATCTTCAATCTTGTCAAACATCTCTCAAGACCTTGGCTGAAAAAAAAGATTTGCTGAATGAATAATATAGCCATGTTCCAACGCTTTTCCACTGCCTGACAGAACGATTTGTGGATTTTGACGGATGTCTGTCGTGACGGAGTGCTTGTTGTCCCTGTCGGCTGCCTGAAGCCTTGAGGAAGACTCGGAATCATTCCCGGAATGCGTTGGGCCAGTGGGTGACGGAGGCCAGACGGGCGCCGTCGAAAACCACCTCCACGATGTCGTAGCGGCGTTTGAGTCGGGGGAAGCCGAGGGTGCGCGTGTAGGCGGCTGCAGTTTTGATGACCATTCGGCGTTTGGCGGAGTCCACGGCGTCCGCGGGTGTGCCGTGTCGCATTCGGCGACGCGTCTTGACCTCGGCGATGACCAGTTCGCAGCCGTCGCGCAGCACGAGGTCGAGTTCGCCGTGGTGACTGCGGAAATTGCGGCAGAGCAGTTCCATGCCCCGTTCCTGCAAGGATTCGGCGGCGATGTCCTCGCCCTTTTGTCCCAGTCGGAGATGGGCTGCCTTGAGGCGACTCCACCGGGAAGGCAGCAGGCTCCGGAAACGTTTCAGAATGTCCATTCCACTCCTCCTTGTTTGTTCCGTCAGCGGACTTTGTTTTTCAGCAGGCTGGCCAGCAGGTAAATGGCGGCTGTCAGCAGGATGATGACGGCTCCTGTCGGCCAGTTGTAGGTATAGCTCAAACCCATGCCAAGGACACTGGCCGCGAAGCAGAAGAGCGAACCGAACAGCATGATGCTCGGCAGGGTTTTGGCGACCCGCATGGCGGCGGCGGCGGGAAGCACCAGCAGGGCGAGGACCATCACCAGCCCGACCGTCTGCGCCAGCAGCACAACGGTCAGGCCGGTCAGCACATTCAGGAGCAGGGCCGTGCGGACTGGAGACAGCCCCCGCAGCGCCAGGCCTTCCTCATTGAAGCACAGGGCGACAAAACGGTGGTGATACAGCCAGGTCAGGGGGATGATGGCAGCCACCAGCGCCAGCATCAGCCAGAGGTCTTCCGGAGAGAGCAGCAGGATGTTGCCGAACAGGTAGCCGTTGAGGTCTTCTGCGTAGCCAGGGATGGCGGCAATGAAGCATAGACCGATGGCCACGCCGACCGTCCAGGCCGCCGACAGCATCGTGTCTTCACGGAAGCGTCGTCGGGAGGCCAGCAGAGTGATGGTGACCGATGTCAGCAGGGTGGTCAGGACTGCGCCCAGCATGGGGGTGAGAAAACCGAGTCCCAGGACGACCTGGCAATATCTGGCCAGGCCGATTCCGCCTAGCAGGGAGTGGGACATTGCACCAACCATATAACTGTTGCGCCTTGCCACGACATACGCCCCCAGTATGCCGCAGGCGATTGCCGACAGAAAGGCTGCTGCCAATGCGCGCTGGAGGAATGGTAGAGTGGATAGTGCTTGGAGGAACTGCATGGTGTGTTACTGGCGGGCGGTGGCTCGAACGTGTCTTTGCCAGCGGGCAAGTGCGTGGCGCATCACAGAACTCTCGATGGCCGCACGGCGAGAGGGGGTGAACTCGCGCGACTCAAAATAGGCCGTGAGGAAAGGAAGGGGGAGCGTCTGATTGTCGGTGAGCCGCATCAGGTTGTAGGCGAACTGCTCCAGATTGCGCTGTTGAAGGAAGAACGGTGCATGCCGCCAATGGGAGGTCTTGTCGTTGTCCAAAAAGAAAAGGCGACGATGGGTCATGTCCAGGCAGCAGTTGCGGGGGAGAAAGTCGCCGTGGACGAAAGAGTCCTGGTGCAGGGCGGCCAACGCCTCGCCGGAAAGCCGCAGGGCCTCCAGCGGGGAGGCGCCGGTCACGAATTGCTCCACTGTCGGAAAGAGGACCTCCTGCGTGACCAGGAGATTGAGATGCCGTCCGCTCCATTGCCGTTTGCGCACGGCCAGCACGGGGATTGCGCAGGCGTGGCCTTTGGCCATCATCAGGGATGACACCTTCAGAATGTGAAGTACACGCGATGGCCCGAAAGCCCATTTGAGCCAGGCAAACCACTCTTTGCGGGTGTAGGCGCCGTCATTCTGTGCGCGCATCAGTTTGGAGTAAAGGGACCCCAGGGTGGTCTGGTGACGGCGGATGGTGCGGCACGGCGCCTCCAGGATGACGGTGGAGTCTTCCGTCAGCCACTTATCCAGTCGGTCAAACAGCGTGGTGAAATCGGGCGCGACCAGCCCTGTCCAGCCATCCTGGCTGAACGGCAGAAATCTGCTTTTGCCGATGAGAACTTCGCTTGCCGACGACATTTTTTTGAGGTGGAAATTGGGATTTTTGTTTTTCAAGTATATAATATACTGTTTTTTGTCGAAAAAACAGGTCATCAGTCTAAAAATGCGCGGTATGGTTTTCGGGAATTTCCTGAAACCACGCCAAATCAGGATAATGCATGGTGGTAAGCAAAAGATAATCCTTCTGCTCCTGTTGCTGGCGTTGGCGGTCGGGAGGCTCGGTCTCCCCGCAAGGCGGTGGGAACAGGTGACGGCTGCGCCGACTGTGGATGCCAGACCAGGCAGGCGTGCTGGTTCCGTGCCTGCTTCCGTGACGGAAAAAGTCACTGCAAGTGCGTTGCCTGGGCGTGAGGCAATCGAATTGCTCTCCGCCACTCCGCAGGAGACGAGAGTGCGGTTCACTCTGGGGGAGTGGTCATTGCAGGAGGTGTCTTGCGCTGGCCGGCAGTGGAGCAGGGTTGAGGCCCCGCAGTTGGTGCCTCTGGAGCAGGCAGGGTGTCCAGCGGTGCCTGTCGGTGGCTGTGAACTGCTGGTGGCTGACGATTCCAGGCTGGTGATTGAGTCCGTGTCGGAGCAGGAGGTGGTCTGTCCGCCACCGCTGCCCGCCACGGCCCCCGTGTTGTATGGGGAGGAGCCAGGCCCGGTCACTGAGGGAGAGGTCTATGGGAAAAAGGCGCGCTGGCCTGCCGATGTGGCAAAATTGACGGACGAATATCATTTTCGCCAGGCGCACGGGCGTGGGCTGGTCATCCAACCGTTCCGTTATGATTTCGCGCGGGGGAGGCTTCTGGTCGCGAAAAGCGTGACTTTGGCCGTGCGTTCCGACGGGGCGACTGCGGAGGACTATGCGGGGACGGCGAGCGAATGGAATCTCAGAGTGCTTCAACGGCAGCGTTTCCTCAATTCCGCCCTTCTGCGAAGCGTCGAGCCCCTGGCCCCGGCAACTCTACTGGTCATTGCGCCAGATGAGTGGGCGGAGGCTACCGCCGATTTCTGTGTCTGGAAGAGGCGTCTGGGCTACGCTGTGAACCTGGCGACCTATCCAGGCGACACTGGGGAAGGGGCGGAGCAGGTCGCCTCCTACGTGAAGGGCATCTACCAGGACGGGGGGCTCACGCACCTGGTTTTGTGTGGAGACGCGGCGGATGTGCCGCCCGCGCACCTCAGCGAAAAGCCAGCGGCTGCGACCCAGATTGACGTCGCCCCCACCAGCGACTCCATATATGGACTGGTGGATGGCGAGGACTATGTGCAGGACATCTTCGTCTCGCGCGTGCCAGCCGCCAGTTCCGCCCAGTTGTCGAAGGTGTTGGGAAAACTCATTGCCTACGAGTCGGAGCCGCCGGACGACGACACCTGGCGCGCGCGTGGAATTTTCCTGGCGTCGAATCAGCAGGCGCTGAACCCGCCATACCAGGGGCGTCACGACTACGATATCATGGATGAGGTCCGGACGCAATTGGTGGAGGCCGGAATATGCGATGAATCCAGTCCGGCCATCTATGGGAAGAATTTGACTGACACGCAGTTCAAGGCGCAATTGGCAGACTCCTTGAACGCGGGGGCCGCCTCCATGCTCTACCTGGGCCACGGCAAGAGCACACGCATCAGCACCGGCAACTTTTTGAACACGGATGCGGCGAACCTGGCCAACGGTAACCGGTTGCCCTACCTGTTTCTGCCTGTCTGCGGCAACGGCAATTTTGCCTATCCGGCGGAGGACTGCATTGCGGAGGCTTTTTTCCACTCCGCTGAAACGGACGGGGAGTCGCATGGCGCGGTGGCTGTGCTCGCCTCCACCAGCGACACCTATTGGAATCCGCCCATTTACAGCACCCATGTCTTTGCGGATGACCTTTGTGCCGCTCGCCAGGCCTCGCGCCTGACCTGCTTTGGCGGCTACGCGCACCATGCCGTGCAGGAGGGGGCCACCTTCTCCGAAACCACCAGTCCAGGCAATTCGGGAGGCCACGCTGGCTCGGAGTATGCCCGCTATTACGTCCAGCAAATGACCTTGTTCGGGGATTGCTCCGGACTGGCGCGACTGGCTCCTTTGCATGAATTGGCGGTCGCCTTGGCAAAGGTGGGCAATTCTCTGACTGTCAGCGCATATTGGCCGAACGGGGCTGCGGTCCCAGGAGCCCTGGTCAGCCTGCTGGATGCCTCGGATACCCCCCTGACCTCCGCTGTGACTGACGAGGCCGGTGTTGCCGCAATCCATTTGGACGTGCCGAAAGGCCAATTCACTCTCCTGGTGAACGACGCCCTCGCCTGGCCAGTCCGCATGACCGTGGAATTGGACAATTCGTATGACCTCGATTTGGGGACCTTGCGGCGTGGCGATGAAGTCTCCCTGCTGGCTGTCCCTGATGTTGAGGGCGACCTTCAGGTGTCCTCGGTCACGGGGAGTCTGCCTCCGGGTCTGGCGCTGTCGCAGGATGGACGGCTCACTGGGACCCCCGAGACCCTGGGCCTCTTTTCCTTCCAGGTGAAGTTCTCGTTGAATGGCATGGCGGGCTTTACCGCCTTCTGCTCCATAGAGGTGCTTTCTCCCGCTGATGCTGATGGGGATGCCGTGGTCTCGCATCAGGAAATCCTCGCCTGGATTGAGCAGTGGGCTGCCGATTCGGGGGAAGAGAGCGCTCTGGCGAAGATGGTGGCGGACTGGGTGGACACTGGCAGCCAGCCCAGTCGGGCGGAACCGTCTGACGTGTTGGAGGTCGCCGGAGTCGCCTCCCGTGTTGCACCCACCCATGAGGCGGTGGTCGCGGTTTCCGGTGAGGCGGACATTGCCGCTTTGGAGTCGTGCGGTGCGGAGATTGTGGCTGCCTGGGAGGGTTTTGCGCGGATTCGGGGGAGTGCCGGGACCTTTGCCGTTCTGGCAGATGGCGGTTGGACTTTGGGGCAAGTCCAGGAAATTCCATCGGGCCAGCAGGCACGTGGTGGAATCTATTTTGCACCTGATGAACTCAATGTCCAGCTTCAGTTGCTCGCCCTCAACCATTCGGATGTGGCGCGTCTCGCCTATCTTGGCACCACCGGCGGCGGGCGTGAAATGCTCGCCATTCGCCTTTCGGCCTTGCCGGAGGACACCGAGGCCCCGGAACTGCTGGTCGCGGCCTCCATTCATGGTGATGAACGGCCTGCGATGATGCTGGCCTGGCGTCTTGCCAGGGAGCTGGCCGAGAATGCAGACACCGATGAACAGGTGAGAAAACTGCTGGACAGCGCCGTTGTCTGGATTGTGCCAGTCTGCAATCCTGATGGCGTGGCGAAAGTCTCCCGCTACAATGGCAATGGCGTGGATTTGAACCGCAATTTCCCCGACGGGGTGGAACTCGACGTCGGCTGTTTCCAGGAGGCTGCCCCCATGCACTTCGCGGACACCAATTCCAATGGACATGCCAGGCAGGCAGAGACCCTTTCGCTGATGCGCTGGTGCGCAATGCGCCGCTTTGCCGCCGCACTTCACCTGCATACGGGTGACACGCTGGTCTGCTTCCCGTATGGCAATTATGCTTCGGGCAGCATGAGCACTCCCGACAATCTCCATTTTCAGAGTCTGTCCAAGACGTATGCGGAGGCCAGCGGCTATATCAAGACGGTTCAGGTTGCGGCGCAGCATTACAAGGCCGTTGGGGAGTTTGCGGATTGGATGTACCGTTGTCTGGGAACACTGGCCATCACTGTCGAGTTGACTGGCAACCACGGTGCAGGCAAAGAGGTTTCCAATAAGGCGGAACTGGAGTCGCTGTGGGACTCCAACCGACCTGCCATACTCACCTGGGCCACCGCCGCTTGCGCAGGGGTGGACGTTCATGTGCGTGTCGCGGAGACAGGAGAGCCGATTCAGGGGGCCAGAGTGCAGGTGCAGTCAAGCCACCCCGTTTTCACGGATGCAAGGGGCTTTGCCCATAAGACGCTTATGCCAGGGTTCTGGCCAACCATCACGGTCAGCGCCGAGGGCTTTGCCGACGCCTCTGTCCAGAATATCACCGTCTCCGCAGGTGAAACGGTGGGGCTTGAGATTGCGTTGCACACGGTTGGAACGGGACTGGCCATGGATTTTGACGAACCCCGCTATCTGCCTCTGCAGGGCAATGCGTTGTCGCTTCAGCCACGGCCAGACAGCGCCGTCGCAATGATTCTCAATCTGGCCATTCCGTCGGGATGGAGCGTGAAGGGCCTGGAGGGCTATGCCTCACGCCTGGAGGCGGATGGCAGCCGTTCTGTCCTGAAACTGGCCGGTGGCGGTGAACTTGACGCCAGCCAAGTCCTGACGGTGACCCCTGACAATTCTCCCTTGGCCGACCATGTCGTGAGCGCCCAGTGCTTCACCAGTTCCAGCAGTGTGACACTCGCCCGGCACTGGCTGACCGCCGAGCCGCGCCGTTTCGCTTCCACTCTGCCGGCGGGCGGGGGACTGTGGGGGACCACCGTGGGGACACTGGCCAGCGAACTGCCCGAGGAAACGCAGGTGATGGCGTGGCGGGACGGCTGTTGGCGGCAGACCTCTGAACTGCGTCCTGGGCACGCCTATTGGGTGAGCGCTTCCCATGCGGTCTCCGTCACCATTGATGGATGGTCAGTCGATACGCTGTGGAAACTTCGTCCAGGCTGGAATCCGCGATGCGTGTTCTGGCCGATGATGGCCAGTTCAATGGGGACGCCCGTGTTCTGGCTGGATGCGGCCACTGCCACCTATGTCCAGCCCAAGACCCTCTCCAGCGGTCAGGCGGTCTGGGTTTTTGCCCGTGAATAGCGGAAAGTTGTCCATCGAAACTCCATACAAATTCCAATTCCACTTCCATGTCCTCCTGCACTGCACAATGGATTGCGCCGAAAGGCCATTCTCATAAGCGGAACTGCCATTTTCACGCCAGCCGCGAATTCGAGTTGTCCGAGATTCCGGATGACCTTGAACTTCAGATTGCCTGCGAGAGTTATTACCTGCTGCGGGTGAATGGCATTGAACTTGGCCGCGGACCGGCGCGTTCCTCCCTCAAACTCTATTATTACGACACCTACCTGCTGGCGCCGTCTGTTCATCCTGGCGTCAATCGCGTGGAGATTGAGGTGCTGTGCATGAATGTCCCCACGGGACGGAATGTGCCGCCGGAGGCCGCCTTATGGGTGCGCTGCGGCAACCTCTTTGCCAGCGACGGGAACTGGCGCTGCCAGGTGGCGGAACGCGAATGGAAGGAGGACGCACCCTTCTACAACATGCAGCAGGGGCTGTGCGAATGGCGTGATTTGCGGTTTGCCGATGAAATGACCACCCTGCCGACGGTCGTCCTGCCCGCAACGTCCCCCATTCACCGGCGTGAGTTGCGTCCCAGCGGCATTCCCCTGCCGGTTGAGACACGCCATCTGCCGTTGGACATCATCTTTCCTGCCTGGACAGGCCAGATTGATTTGACCGACCCCAGAATCGCCGTGCTTGGCGACCTGGATGAGCACCTCCCCGTTCCCGAGGGCACGGCCATGCTGCTGCACAGCCTGGCCTTTGGCGGTTGCCACTCCGTCTCCCTGCCGCAACCGCCGGAGAACGGCGGATTCACCTGCATTGTGCATTTCGGGCGTCTGGTGTCAGGTCGTCTGGAGGTCGAACTCACAGCCAGCGAAGGAACCGTTGTGGACATTGCGCACGAGGAGACCATCCGTCCGGACGGACACCTGCGCAGTGACCATACCGCCACCAACCCCACCTACAACCTCTCTGACCGTTACATCCTGAGAAATGGCCGTCAGACCATCGGCAACTATCTGGTGGACAGGGGCTTCCGCATGGTGCGCCTGACCTTCCGCAACTTCACGGGGCCAGTCACCCTGCACCGCATCGAGGGCATTGACCGACGTTATCCCATGAGCCAGAAGGGACGCTTCTTCTCCAGCGACTACCAGCTCAACCGACTGTGGGAGACCGCCTTCGAGACCATCTCCGCCTGCACCACCGATGTGTTCACCGACTGTCCTTGGCGTGAAAGGCTTTTCTTCACCAACGATTTTGTCGTCGAGTGCCGCAGCGCGTTGCAGTTGACTGGCGATTACACGCTTCTGCATCATGCCTTCGACCTTATCTTCTCCGAAATGGATGAGCGTGGAGTCTTTCCCTGCGTCATTCCCTCGCATAACGCGATGGGGGTATATCATGGCTTTGGCAAGGGCTTTGGCTGGATTCTCTCCTGCAATCTGACCTTCCCTCTCTCCGTCTTGGAATACTGCCTCTATAGCGGGGATGTCGCGTCTTTGCGTGAATGGTATCCGCGCATCGCCGCAATGATGGATACCTTCCGCAGTTTCAAGACCGAGCGCGGAGTCATTGACGTGCGGGGCGACTATCAGGGCGACACCACCTTCTTCGACTGGTCTTTCGAACTCAACGGCAAGCAGATTCCATCCGCTGGCAGCGCACTGATGAACTCTCTCTATATCATCGCGTTGCAGGCCATGGAGCAACTCAGGGCGCTTGCGGGACGTCAGGACGACCCGTCGCTGACGCCGGAAATCGAGGAGATGCGCAGGGCGACTATCCGAGAGTTTTACCGGCAGGACGAAAAGACTCTCCTTGACGCCCTGAACCCGATGGTTGACCTGGAACTGCTTCGCCAACTCGGCGTGCCTTTGACCCATGACGGCGATTTCCGCACCAGCAAAATCACCAATGCGCTGGCCCTTCTGGCTGGGCTGGATTCGGCAGACCCATCCACCGGGACGGTCTTCATGCAGGCATTGCAGGATGACCATTGCATCCCCCCTGAACTCTTCTACGGCTCCTTTGTCCAACTGGCGTGGAAGGGGCGCGGACAATTCCAGCAGGCGCTGGACTATATTCGGAGGTACTGGGGGCCGATGCTGGATTCCGGCACGCCGACGCTATGGGAAAACGGCGTCCATTCCGCTGGCAAGGCGGGGTTTGGCGGGTCGGCCAGCCTATGCCATGGCTTCAGCACCTCGCCCGTGGATTTTCTGCAGACCACTCTCCTGGGCATCGCTCCGCTTCAGCCTGGTTTCCGCACATTCCGATTTGCACCTGTGCCATGTGGACTGCGTTTCGCGCATGGTGAGGTCCCGACCCCGCATGGCGCCATTCGGGTGGCGTGGAAGGTGACCCCGGAGGGGCGGTTCTCCGCCGACCTCTTCGTCCCCGAGGAATGCCAGGCCGAGGCTCCCGATGGTGTCCTCTCGCCTGGAAATCACCATCTGGAGTGGGTGGAGTCCCCCGACAACCGTTGAGCAAATCCGGGACTCGGAATGGCTTTTTATGTAAAAATCAACGGAATTCGGCAATTTTTTTGGGTGATAATGCGTTATTTGTATGTTTTGCTGTGGAAAAATCAAAAAGGTGTGCTATTGTAAAAAGGTTTGTTTGATAGCCTCTGCGCCATCGGGGGGCGTTCGTTATTCTACGGTAGAACGCATTTTTTCGGAGTAAAATTGAATGGAAAGCGAGGACTGCGCCATAAAGACAGAAGGTTTGACCAAAGTCTATAAGCGTCTATTTCGTGCGGGCACAACGGCTTTGGACGGGGTGACCATTGAAGTCCCCCGAGGCTCCATCTTCGGTTTCCTTGGCCCCAATGGCGCCGGCAAAACCACCACCATCAAAATGCTGATGGACTTGGTGAAGCCCACCAGCGGACATGCCTGGGTGCTGGGATGCCCCGCGACTGACGTCAATGTCAAGGAGCGCATCGGTTTTCTTCCCGACAGTCCCGCCTTCAGTCCTCAATTGACTGCCCTGGAATTCCTGAACATCTGCGCCAAACTCCTGCGCATCCCGTCCGAGAAGCGCGAGAAAAGGGTGGCGGAGGTGCTGTCGGAGGTGCAGATGGCGGAGCACGCCAAGGAGAAAATAGGCTCTTTCTCACGGGGCATGATGCAACGAATCGGCGTCGCCCAGGCCATCCTCAATAACCCCGATTTGCTGATTCTGGATGAACCGCTGCTCGGATTGGACCCCTTTGGCCGCCAGCAGTTCAAGCAGATCATCCTGGCTCAGCAGAAGCACGGCACCAGTGTGTTCTTCAGCAGCCATATCCTGTCGGATGTGGAGGAGATTTGCGACCGGATCGCCATTCTGAACAAGGGGCACCTGCTGTGTACCGGCACCTTGGAGAAACTGCTGCACTCCGCCGGAGCCAGTGTCGTCATCAATCCGGGGCACGACGACCTCTTCCTTTCGCTGGCAGCACAGGCGGACTCCTTCCAGAAATCCGACGACGGGGCGCGCGTCTTGCAGTTCAACGCATTTGACCAGTTGCGCCCGCAAGTCGAGAAAATGTGCGCCGAACATCCTGACTCCATGCGAATCGAGGCGGGACGGGAGCATCTGGAGTCCTTCTTCTTCCGCACTCTTGAAACTCATAATCAGAATCTGGCGGGCGAGTCAAAATAGTTACCCAAGGCCCGCCATCGCGCCTCCAATCAGTTTTTTTTCAACCATCATCATTAAAAAAGGAGTTCTTGAAAAATGGACGAAATTTGGGCCATTGCCGGCAGTACCTGGCGCAATGTCTTGCGGCGGAAAGTCATCTATTTCCTGATTTTCTGTGTCTGGGTGCTGGTCGGCTGCGCACTGAACTACAACATTCTGACCTTGGGACTGGAGAAAAACCTGCTGGTGGACGTTTCCCTGCTGCTTTCCACCATCACCGCCATCCTCACGGTCATCTCCGTCACCTTTGAGATTGCCCGCGAACTGAAGAACGGCGAGGCCTCGAACCTGCTGAGCAAGCCGCTGGGGCGCACGCACTATCTGCTTGGCAAGATGATCGGCAACATGATTGTCGGTTTTGTGCTGGTGGCACTGGTCGCCATCGGCTCCTTCGTCATTTTCCGCATGAACTACAATGACCCGCTGACCCGTGCGATGGGGCAGGCGCAGCTGCTCATCATCCTGTCGATGATTCCGATGTCCGCCGTTGGCGTGCTCTTCGCCATCCTCCTGCCGGAAATCGTCGCGCCTGTGGTCACCGCCCTGGTCATCTGGTTTGGCTTCTCCACGGGCCTGCTGAACAACATCCCCGTCCTCTACGGCGGCATTCTGCCTGATTTGGATATCTTCAATCTCAAGGGATGCAGTGTCTATCACATCTGGATTCCCTGGATGTATGTATTCAAGGCGCTGGTGCTGGGAGTGCTGTACGCGGCCTTTGCCGCTTCCCTGGCCAGCCTGATCTTCAACCGCAAGGACATTCGCTAAAAAAGAGGACGGTTACCATCCATGAAACAGACCATTATTCTAGTTTTTGTGCTGGTCATCTCCCTGGTGGGGAGTTCCATTCTTTCCCGTCACCTCTATCGTCTGCGCCAGAATCTGGTGCCCGAACAGGTGGCCATGCAGCGCCGTCCCATCGGCGGTTTCCACAAATTCCTGGCTGACGCCGAGTGGATGCGCTATATCAATTATCTGGGCGGGGTGGGAAAAGTCGATGAGACGAATGCCGATGAGGTGACTCGTCGCCTGGAGAAGCTCATCGCGCTTGACCCCAACCAGGAACACCTTTATCGGGACGGCGTCTCCTTCCTGACCCACGCCGACCCCGAGAAGGCTCTGGACTTCTATCGCAATGCCTGCCAGAACAAGCATTTGAGGCACAATGCCGAAATCCCCTTCTATGCCGGGCTGCTCATCATCCGGCATCTGGAGAAGCCTGATTACGAGGAGGCCGCCAAATTCTTCCAGATGGCGATGATGCGTCCCGTCGGCGAAACCAATGTCAGCGGGGCGGCGCGTCACTTCTTCTTTAACTGCAAGGCGCAGCTCTTTGCGGAAAAGAACAAGGTCGATGACCGTCGTGCCC